>USCJ01000161.1 GCA_900553215.1 uncultured Collinsella sp. | reverse complement strand
GAAATCCCTATGATATCGTAACTGTTCCCATAGACCCGCCCCTTTATCGACATCTTGCCATTTGTTATAAAGACTGGGATCTTTTGCCGCTGGCAAGTAAGCATTTCATCACCTATATCAAGGAGAAGGCGCTGCAGTGGATTTTCTTTGCCTGCGCGTTCTTGGCGGTTGTTACCGTCATCCTGATTTTTGTCTTTACCACGTACTCGGCGCTGCCCGTCTTTACCGACATCGGTCTGGCGGACTTCTTTAGCTTTACGTGGGCGCCCTCTGAGGGCCACTACGGCATCGTGTCGCTGCTTGCCGGCTCGGGTCTGGTGACCGTCGGTGCGCTCGCCATGGGTGTGCCCCTAGGCGTGGGCACGGCCGTGTATCTGGTCGAGATCGCCAGCAAGCGCGTGCGCAAGCTCATCAGCCCTGCCGTTGACCTGTTGGCCGGCATCCCTTCTATCATCTATGGCTTCTTTGGCATGATCATCATCCGTCCGTTTATCGCGCAACTGACCGGTGGTCTTGGTTTTGGTGCGCTGACGGCGTGGTTCGTGCTTGCCATCATGATCGTCCCTACCATCACCACGCTCACCATCGATGCCCTCAATTCCATTCCCATGGGTATTCGCGAGGCATCGTATGCCATGGGTGCTACTAAGTGGCAGACCATCTATAAGGTCGTGCTACCTGCCGCCAAGCTGGGTATCGTGGATGCCATCGTGCTGGGTATGGGCCGTGCCATCGGCGAGACCATGGCCGTGCTCATGGTCGTGGGTAACGCCCCGGTTATTCCCGACAGCATTGCGAGCCCCATCTCGACGCTCACGAGCCAGATCGCGCTCGACATGAGCTATTCCTCGGGTCTGCACCGCTCGGCGCTGTTCGGCATGGGCGTGGTCCTGTTTATCATCTCCGCCACGCTGGTGGGCATCGTCCGTCTGATTTCCAAGAAGAAGAGGGGGTAGGCTATGTCCGATTCCGTTGACACGACGGTCGATACGACCTCGTCGCGCGAGCGCATCAAGCGTGCCCTTTCCCATGGCAAGAAGGGCCGCATCAACAAGGACCTGTCCAACAAGATCATGCTTGGCGTGTTCCGTGCCGCGGCATACATCACCACGCTGGTGCTTGTCGCTATCATTGCCTATGTGGTCATTAACGGCCTGCCGCATATCTCGTTCGACTTTATCTTCGGTTGGCCCCAGGGCGTCAACGCCGAGGGCGGAATTTGGCCCACGATCGTCTCGACCGTCTATGTGACGGCGCTTGCCATGCTTATCTGCACGCCGATTGCTGTGCTGGCAGCCGTCTATCTGGCCGAGTACGCCAAGCAGGGCAAGATCGTCGAGCTCATTCGCTACGCTGCTGACGCTTTGGCCTCGGTGCCCTCCATCGTTATGGGCCTGTTTGGCTACGCCTTGTTTGTCGAGGCCATGGGCCTGGGCCTTTCGATGGTCTCGGCCGCTCTGGCGCTCGCGCTCTTGATGCTTCCCATCGTCATGCGCACCACCGAAGAGGCCATTCGCGCCGTCCCGCGCTATATCCGTTGGGGCGCGTACGGCCTGGGCGCCACCAAGTGGCAGGTTGTCTCCAAGATTGTGCTTCCTTCTGCCTTTGGCCGTATTGCCACGGGCATCGTCCTCGCCATCGGCCGCGCCATTGGCGAGACCGCGGTGGTGCTCTACACCATGGGCCAAGCTATCAATCTACCTATTTCGCCGCTCGATTCCGGCCGCCCCATGACGGTTCACCTGTACCTGCTTGCCAACGATGGCATCAACATGAACGCAGCCTACGGCACCGCGCTCTTGCTGATGGTGATCATTCTGGCCTTCAACCTGTTTGCGCGCTTCCTGTCGCGCAAGCGTCGCTAGTTAAGGAGTCCCATGTCCGTTTATCAGTCCGCTCCCACGCTGGAGCAAGCGGCCATCACGGCCAAGGATTTCAACTTTTGGTACGGTGACTTTCATGCGCTGACGGGGCTTGACCTCAACATCGCCAAAAACGCCATCACCGCCTTCATTGGCCCTTCGGGCTGCGGCAAGTCGACGTTTTTGCGCTGCATCAACCGCATGAATGATCTGATCGAGGGTACGCGCGTCGAGGGCACCATGACGCTCGACGGCAATGATATCTATGCCGAGGGCGTCGACCCGGTCGACCTCCGTCGTCGCGTGGGCATGATCTTTCAGCAGCCCAACCCGTTTCCTAAATCCATCTACGAGAATGTCGCCTTTGGCCCTCGTCTGCAGGGCGTGACTAGCAAAAGCGACCTCGATGACATCGTGGAAGAATCGCTCAAGCGCGCCAACCTCTGGAAAGAGGTATCCAATCAGCTCAACAAGGATGGTTTGGCGCTCTCGGGCGGTCAGCAGCAGCGTCTGTGCATCGCGCGCGCCGTGGCCGTGCACCCGCAGGTGCTGCTCATGGACGAACCGTGCTCCGCCCTCGACCCGATCTCCACCCTGGCCGTGGAGGATCTGATCAACGAGCTGAAGAACGAGTACACCATCGTGATCGTGACGCACAACATGCAGCAGGCCGCTCGTATCGCCGACTACACCGCCTTCTTCAACCTGAAGGCCGTCGGCCAGCCGGGTCACCTCGAGTACTTCACCGACACCACCACGATGTTCAACAACCCCCAGAACGAAGAAGCCGAACGCTACGTCTCCGGACGTTTTGGCTGATCGATAAGGCCGATTCGCCAAAACGTAGTGCCAGCCCGGTGGGTTGGTGCGAGTCAGCTTCAGCTGGCCAGTTAATAGCGCTTCGCTGTGCGAGACTCTGTAATTGTACGTTTTGGCTGATCGGCAGCTCCTTTTCCCCGCAAACCGACGTTGAGATTGCTCTCGGCGTCGGTTTGTTGTTTTTCTTGTGGAAGCGACACGCGCTGTTGAGAATCATTCTCAGTTACGGTTATGATGGATTCACCGAAGCATGAAGCATATGAAAATGGAGGAACCATCGTGAACCGTTATGCAAGAATTGCGATTGCCGTACTCGCTTCCGTCGGCCTTCTCACTTCCGCGTCTGCCTGCGGAACGTCGCAGAACGGTGCCGGTTCCGCGCATGGCGCGATTTCCGTCGTCTCCTCCATCAACCAATGGGGCACCCTCGCCGAGCAGCTCGGCGGAAGCGGCGTGCAGGTGACCAGCATCATCAACTCCACCAACGTGGACGCGCACGACTATGAGCCGACCACGTCCGACATCGCCAAACTGCAGAAGGCACGAATCGTCATCGTCAACGGCGCCGGGTACGACTCATGGGCCGTCAAAGCCGCGCAATCCGCCAAATCGCAAGTCATCAACGCGGCGGAGATCGGTGGCGTCAAGAATGGCGGCAACCCGCACGTCTGGTTCTCGGCGGCGGTGCGCAAAGCGGTCGCACAGGCCATCACCAGGGCATACGAGGGCACAAGGCCCGACGGCAAGGCCGATTTCGACAAGCTGAACCAGCAATGGCGTTCCAAGGAAGACGAGGTCGCCCGAAAAATCACGGAGACCAAACGCAAGGCGGATGGCGAAGCCTATGCCGCCACGGAATCGGTCGCCGAATATCTGGCCGGGGACCTGGGCCTCAAAGACGCGACGCCGACCGGCTACATGCGTGCCACGGCCAACGAAAGCGAGCCAACGCCGACCGACATCAAACAGTTCACCGACATGCTGGAGGCCGGCAAGGTCGGCCTGCTGGTGGTCAACATTCAGGAGGAGACCGAGCTGACCGGCAAGATCGTCACCGCCGCCAAATCGTCCAATATTCCGATCGTGGAGCTGACCGAGCAGATGCCGGAGCAGTACGATTCCCTGACGGACTGGATGGCCGCGCTCGTCGACGCGTTCTCCCAAGCCATCTGATGCGGACCGATAAAAAAGACGCGAAAGTCGATAAAAAAAGGGCGATTCCACTGAAGGAACCGCCCATTTCCGTATGAAAAGGACTGTTACAGCACCGCGGTGATGATGAAGTCCAGAATGAACAGCACGGCCACGACCCAGATCACCGGATGCACGTCCTTGGCCTGCTTCTTGCAGGTCTTGACGATGCAGTAGGTGATGAAGCCGCCGGCGATGCCGTAGGAGATGGAGTAGCTGAACGCC
>USCJ01000160.1 GCA_900553215.1 uncultured Collinsella sp. | reverse complement strand
CCTTTTTCTTCTTACCGTTCGCACCGACCGTCTCATGCACCTCGACGATTGCGGCCTCACGCCACACGCGCACGTCGCGCAGATCGGCGGCATCTCCGACCTGCCGATGGACGATATGGTCTATCGCGAGGCCGACCGCAAAGCGATCCTAACGAACGATCTTCCTTGCATTGACGCCGCCGCAGCCGGCCGCATGCGTGAGGAGATCCTAGCCGCGCGCGACGAACTCGACAGCATCGGCGGCATCGTGGAGTGCGGCATTTACGGGCTTCCCGCAGGCATCGGCGACCCCATGTTCGACGGCATCGAGAACCGCATCGCGCAGATCGCGTTTGGCATTCCCGCCGTAAAGGGCGTGGAGTTTGGCATGGGCTTTGCCGTGGCCGCTATGCGCGGCAGCGAGAACAATGATCCGTACCGCATCGATGCCGAGACCGGCGAGATCGAGATCGAGTCCAACAACGCCGGCGGCATCCTGGGCGGTATTTCGACCGGCGCGCCCGTCATGTGGCGCATGGCCGTAAAGCCGACGCCCTCGATTGGCCGCGAGCAACAGACGGTGGACATGGACGCTATGGAAAATGCCGAGCTCTCGGTCCACGGCCGCCACGATCCCTGCATCGTCCCCCGAGCCGTCCCCGTAGCCGAAGCAGCCGCCGCCCTCGCCATCTGGGACGCCCTCCTCGAGGACGCAGGCCAGCGCTAACTACCCACCCCTCAACATTCCCCGACACGTGAAAGGGGTCTCTATGGACCTTGCTGACATCCGCCAGGCCATCGATGGCATCGACACCACGCTCCTCAACAGCTTTGTCGAGCGCATGGACATTGCCACCGAGGTCGCCAAGTCAAAAATCGAGATGGGCAAGGCCGTCTTCGACCCCGCCCGCGAGCGCTCCAAGCTCAACAACCTTGCCGGCCGCGCGCCCGAGCGCTACGAGGCGCAGACCATCACCCTGTTCCGTCTCCTCATGAGCATGAGCAAGGCCGAGCAGCAGCGCTACATCAACGAGCTCAAGGGCATCACCGTCTCACAAAAGGCCCACGCCACGGCCGTGGCCTTTGACACACCCTTCCCCCAGACGGCCACCGTCGCCTGTCAGGGCGTTGAGGGCGCTTACAGTCAAATCGCCGCGTGCAAGCTCTTCGACGTGCCCGACATCGCGTTTTTTGAGACCTTCGAAGGCGTTATGCGCGCCGTGCGCGACGGCTTCTGCGAGTTTGGCGTGCTGCCCATCGAGAACTCCACCGCCGGCTCGGTCAACGCTGTCTACGACCTGCTCGCCCAGTTCGACTTCCATATCGTGCGCTCGCTGCGTCTCAAGATCGACCACAACCTGCTCGTCAAACCCGGCACCAAGCTCGCGGGCATACGCGAGGTCTACAGCCACGGTCAGGCCATCGCGCAGTGCGCTAGCTTTATCGAGGCGCACGGCCTGCACGCCACCAAGTACCCCAACACCGCCATGTCGGCCGAGATGGTCGCCAGCTCCGAGCGCACCGATGTTGCCGCCATCGCATCGCGCAGCTGCGCGGCACTCTATGGTCTGGAGGTGCTGGAGCCCAACATCCAGGACTCGGACAACAACTACACGCGCTTTGTCGTCATCAGCCGCGAGCCACGCGTCTACCCCGGTGCCAACCGCACCTCGCTTATGATTACCACGGCCAACGAGCCGGGCGCGCTCTATCGCGTACTCGAGCGTTTCTACGCGCTCAATATCAACCTCATCAAGCTCGAGAGCCGTCCCATCCCCGGGCATGACTTTGAGTTTATGTTCTACTTTGACCTGGACTGCCCCTTTGGTAGCAAGGCCCTCGGCGACTTGCTCGACTCCATCGATGACGTGTGCGAGAGCTTCACCTACTTTGGCAGCTACACGGAGGGGCTCTAGATGACCGATACCGCCGCAACCCGCCCCTACGGCGTGCTGGGCCGCGTGCTGGGCCACAGCTACACCCCAACCATCTACAAGGAGCTCGCGGGGCTCGAGTACGTACGATTTGAGCGTGAGCCCGAGGACCTCCAGGCTTTTATGACGGGTGACGAATGGGAGGGCACCAACGTGACCATCCCCTACAAGCGCGCCGTCATGGACTACCTGGACGAGCTGAGCCCACTCGCCGAGCGCATGGGAAACGTCAACACCATCACGCGCCTGCCCGATGGCCGCCTGCGCGGCGATAATACCGACTACTTCGGTTTTCAGTGCCTGGTCGAGGAGCTGGGGGTTGATGTTGCCGGCAAGAAGGCTCTCGTGCTCGGAGCCACCGGCGGTGCCGGCACCACGGCGAGCATGGTGCTCGGCGATCTGGGCGCCACCGTCGTGCCCGTGGGCCGCACGAGCGAGGTCAACTACGGCAACATCGCGCAGCAGTCCGACGCAGCACTGCTCGTCAACTGCACGCCTGCCGGCATGTTCCCTCACTGCCCCGACGCCCCCTGCACGCTCGAAGGACTCGATGCGCTCGAAGGCGTTATCGACATTGTCTACAACCCTGCACGCACGGGACTCATGCTCGAGGCCGAGCGCCGCGGTATCCCCTGCATCGGCGGCCTATTGATGCTCGTGGCCCAAGCGGCACAGGCCGTCGAGCGCTATACCGGCCAGGTCACCCCGCGCGAGCGCATCTTGGACGTAACGGAGCGTCTGTCCCGCCGCGAGCAGAATATCGCCCTGATCGGCATGCCGGGGTCGGGTAAGACCCGCGTAGGCGAACAGATCGCCCTACTCACGGGACGCGAGCATATCGACCTCGATCGCGCCCTCGAGGAGCGCCTGGGCATGCCCTGTGCCGACTTTATCGTCGAGCACGGTGAGCCGGCCTTCCGCGAACAGGAGACGGCAGCGCTGGCCGACATCTCCAAGCGCAGCGGCCTGGTGCTTTCCACCGGTGGCGGCGCGGTCACGCGCGACGAGAACTATCCGCTGCTGCACCAGAACAGCCAGATTATGATGCTCAACCGCAAGCTCGACGAGCTCGCCCACAAGGGCCGCCCCATCACCGCCCGCGACGGTATCGACAAGCTCGCCGAGCAGCGCATGCCGCGCTACTGCGCTTGGGCCGACTACATCATCGACTCACGCGACTGCGCCGCCAAAACCGCGTCCGTCATCGTCGAAACCCTCTAACCTACCAAAAAGGGACAGGTTTATTTTGGCAGGTTTTATCTGGGCAAACGTCGAAGACCATAAGACCGGCCACGCCAACCAACCGCAAAGGAAGCAACCATGAAAGCACTCGTCATCAACGGCCCCAACCTCAACATGCTCGGCATTCGCGAGCCGGGCATCTATGGCAGCGACAACTACGACCGCTTAGTGCAGATTTGCCAGGAAGCGGGCGCTGCACAGGGCTTCGACGAGGTCGAGGTCTTCCAGTCCAACCACGAGGGCAGCATCGTCGACAAGATCCAGGAGGCCTACGGCAAGGTCGACGGCATCGTCATCAACCCGGCGGCCTACACGCACACGAGCGTGGCGATCCTCGACGCTCTCAAGGCCGTCGCCATCCCGGCTGTGGAGGTCCACATCAGCGCCGTGGAGACGCGCGAGGACTTCCGCCAGGTAAGCTATGCCCGCCTGGCCTGCTTCGCCACCATTACCGGCGAGGGCTTGCAGGGCTACGCCCACGCGCTGGAGCTGCTGAAAGGGTATCTGCTACACTAATCATTGGGGGAAATAAGTCAGAAACGTTTGTCCCTAAACTAAAGTAACTGTCCAATTGACATACAAAGGAGCATATCCATGTCCCAGTACGATTACCTTGTCGTCGGTGCCGGCCTTTCGGGCGCCGTCTTTGCCAATGCCGCCAAGCGCGCCGGCAAGTCGGTCCTGGTCATCGATCGCCGCGATCACATTGCCGGCAATATCTACACCGAGGACGTCGAGGGCATCCAGGTCCACCGCTACGGCGCGCATATCTTCCACACTTCCATGAAGGATGTTTGGGACTACGTCAACCGCTTCGCCGAGTTCAACAACTACGTCAACTCGCCGGTAGCCAACTTCCACGGCAACATGTACAATATGCCCTTCAACATGAACACCTTCGCCAAGATGTGGCCGGGCGTCGTCACGCCGGCCGACGCCAAGGCCAAG
>USCJ01000159.1 GCA_900553215.1 uncultured Collinsella sp. | reverse complement strand
TAACACCGCCGCGCAGCATATACGGGCGGCCGAGCAACTCAGCAGCAAGCTCCACATGGCCCTGTCCCAGCTCATGACGAATGCGGGTGGCGCAAATGGCCTCACCGCCCTCGCAAAGCAGGTCGTGCCCGTATACGTCAACGCCGCGCTTGGCACCCCAGGCGCGCATCTCGGCAACACCAGAAGCACCGCCACGACCCAGCCTAAAGTCGCTGCCAACGCGAATCGAACGAATGTCGACCAGACGCGACACTAGCGAGAGAAAAGCAACATGGTCGAGTGCCGCAACCTCAGGCGTAAAGGGAACGGCCACCACCGCATCGACCCCGGTCTGAGCCAAGGCATGTAGACGGTCGGCCGTCGTCATCAATTTTTGAGCGGGCGAAGGACTCACCACAACGTCCGGATCGGGATCGAAAGTGACCACGACCGCCTTGCAATCATGGGCGCGCGCATCGCTAACAAGCGCCGCAATGAGCTCCTGGTGTCCACGGTGAACGCCGTCGAACACGCCGATGGCAATCGATGCGGCACCCAAGTGCTCGCACTCATCAAACGTATCGGCAGCAACGATGCGAGCCTCGTCCGACTCGCCCTCGAAAAAGATACGCGCGAGCTCGCGAGCGGACAACATCATCGAACACCGCCGATTGCCTGCGGAAACACGTGCTCCATGACAAAGCGGCCACTCTCAATGCGGGCGAGCGCCTTGAGTCCCCCATCGAGCACCAACGCAAAAGGCGACTTCGAGGTATCGAAATCGGCAAGCGCACGCTCAACGGGAATGCGTCGGCCGCAGAGCAGATCGTCGGCAAGATTGCCCGGCAAGTCAACACGCGTGGCGCCCAGGGCCGCAATGGGATCCAGGGCAAAGCCAGCCGCGGACTCGGGAGAAAGCTCCTCGACCGCAGGACAAGCGCCAATGGAAACAACACCGGAGGCCGTGCGGCGCAGCGCGGAAATGTGCGCGGCGCTCTCGCAGGCGCGGCCCAAATCGCGAGCGAGCGCACGGATATAGGTACCCTTGCTCACTGAGAACGCCACGGTCCACACACACGTATCACCTTCGCCTCCCACGGCGATCAGGTCGGCGGCATAGACCTCGACGGGGCGCGGAGGTAGGTCCACCGCATTGCCCTCGCGAGCAGACTTGTAGGCGCGAACGCCATTGACCGAGATAGCCGAAAACGCCGGCGGCACCTGCGTCTGCGGACCCAGCATAGCGGCCAAGCGCTCACGGGCATAGGCAGGATCGCGGAGCTCGTTGGCAACAGCCACCGTGCGGACCGCCTCGCCCTCCGCATCATCGGTATTGGTCTCGGCGCCAAACGAGATGTCGGCGACGTAGCTTTTGGTATCGAGCGTGAGCATGCCCAGCAGACGGGTGGCCTGGCCCACACCAACCACCATGACACCCGATGCCATGGGGTCGAGCGTGCCGGCATGGCCGACGCGCCGCTCATGGAGGGCGCGCCGGCATTGCGAAACCACATCGTGGGACGTGCAGCCCACCGGCTTATCGACGGCGAGCAGCATATTCAGTTGAGAAGGCGTACGACGAGCCATGTACCATCCAAAAAGTTAAAGCTCGACGGTCACCGAAGCGGGATCCTCCCCTACCAGTTCGGCCAGCATGGGAAGTGCCACGGTGAGCGTCTCGAGAATCGTTCCGTTGTTGGAGAAACCGGCGGCAGCAGGATGTCCGCCTCCGCCAAAGGCAGCAGCGATCTCGGACACGTTGAGGTCACCCTTGGAGCGCAGGTTGCCGCGCACCTTGGTATCGCCCTCAATGCCCTTCAGGAACAGGCAGACCTCGACGCCCATCACCGAGCGCACCACGTCAACTAGGCCGTCGCACTCATCCGAGGTGACACCGCAAGCCTCAAGGTCACTCTGGTACGCGTAACTATACGCGACGCGCCCGTGGGCCACCGTCTTGATGCGGCCCATAACGATGGACTTGAGGTGCAAAAACTCAACGCGCATGCTCTGGTAGACCTCGAGTGCCACACGCGCTGGATCGGCACCGTGGGCAACCAGACGCGAGGCTGCATGGAACGCGGCGGCGTCGGCGTTTTGGTACTGAAAACGGCCGGTATCGGTAACCAAACCACACAGCAGGCAGGTCGCAACGCCATCACGTGCGACAATGCCGCAATTGTCCAAGAAGCGGTCGATGATCATGGCGCAGGCTGCAGCTTCGACGCGCCTCAGGCTGAGCTCGGCAAACTCCTCGCGCGCCGGATGGTGATCGAAGCACACCACATGCTTGGAGCGAGAAAGCACCTCGGCGGAATTATTGAGACGCTCGACGACCGGCACGTCCACCGAGATGAACAGGTCCGGATTGCCGGTATACGCAGATGCCGGTACCAGGCGATCGGAGCCTTCCATAAAGCGGTAGATGCGCGGAACCGGATCATCATCTGCCAGCAGCAGGGCAATGTCCTTATTAGGGAAAAACTTCATAAGCGAGAGGCCCAAACCCAGCACGGAGCCCAGGGCGTCGCCATCGGGAGAAGTGTGTCCCGAAATCGCAATGGAGGACGCACCCTCGATAAGCTCGAGGATGCGTCGTTGAATATCTGCAGACTCGCACGAGGCGAGGTCGGCGGAATTAGTCATCTAAAGCTGCCTCCTGGGCGGCATCCGCTATCGGATAGCCGTCCTCGTCCTTTTCGATCGCAAGCGTGGCGGGAACGTTTTCCAGCGCACGCGTGATACGCTCGGCCTCATCGGTCGAGCGATCGATGCGAAAATCGAGCTCGGGCGTGACACGCCAATCGAGCGAGCGAGCCAACAGGCTGCGAATACGGCCCTTGGCGCTTGCGAGCGCCTCCATGACCTCGTCGTAGCGGCTCGCATCGCACGACACGAACACACGCGCGAACGAACGGTCCACCGCGACCTCGACCGCGGTCAAAGTAACCAGGTCGAGACGCGGATCGGAAACCTCAAAGAGCAGGATATAACCGAGCTTCTCGCGAAGCTGCTCGCCCAGACGGCGGGTTGCCTGCGTTTGCTTCATAGCGCTACCCCCTACTCGGTACGGGCAACCTGGTCGATGCGGTAACCCTCGATCTGGTCGCCGGGCTTGATGTCCTGGAAGTTCTCCAGGCCAATGCCGCCCTCGGAACCGCTCTTGAGGCTCTTGGCCTCGTCCTTGTAGTGGCGCATCGAGGCGATCTTGCCGTTGAAGACCACGATGCCGTCGCGCACCAGACGCACGGAATCGGTCGCGGCGATCTCGCCCTCTTCGACGCGGACACCGGCGGCGATACCGACTTTGGGCACCTTGAAGGTGTCCAGGACGGTCGCGGTACCCGTGGAGACCTCGACCTCGGTGGGCTTAAGCATGCCGATACGGGCAGCGTCGAGTTCCTCGAGGCACTTGTAGATGACGTCGTAGCAACGGATCTCGACGCCCTCACGCTCGGCGGCGGAGCGGGCCTTACCGTCGGGACGGACGCCAAAGCCGATGATGATGGCGTTGGAGGCGTCGGCCAGGACGACGTCGGTCTCGTTGATGGCACCAACGGCGGAGTGGATCGTGTTGATACGAACCTCGGACTGATCCATCTTGTCGAGCGAGTCCTGAAGGGCCTCGATGGAACCCTGGACGTCGGCCTTGATGATCAGATTGAGTTCCTTTACATCGCCCTGTTCGATCTGGCTGAATAACTGTTCCAGCGTAACGCCGGCGTTCTTCTGCATCACCTGTTCTCTCTGCTTGAGTTTTCTGTTTTCCGCGATCTCACGGGCTACCTTATCGGAGCTGACAGCGTTAAACTCGTCGCCGGCCTCCGGGACTTCGGTCAGGCCGAGAATTTCCACCGCAGTGGCAGGACCAGCTTTTTTGAGCTTATCGCCCCGGTAATTCGTCATCGCTTTGATACGGCCGCTGCAGTTGCCCGCGACGACAGACATGCCCGCGTGAAGTGTGCCGTTGAGTACCAGCAGTGTCGCTACTGCACCCTTCTGCTTGTCGAGACGGGCTTCGATTACCGTACCCAGGGCGAGTCTGTTCGGATTCGCTTTGAGCTCCAGCATCTCTGCCTGAAGAAGAATCATCTCCAGCAGTGAATCGATTCCCTCTCCCGTCTTTGCGGATACCGGAACGCT
>USCJ01000158.1 GCA_900553215.1 uncultured Collinsella sp. | reverse complement strand
CCAGCCGGAACAGCGCATCGCGCATGGAAAACAGCACGGCTCCGCTCAACCTTGAGCCGGTGGACATGGTTCCTTTCGTGCGTTCCATCGTCAATGCCCAGGAGCGCCTGTTTGTCGACCGCGATCTGCGCCTGCGTTTTGCGGACGAGACCCAGGGTCACGACGATGTCGTCGAGGCCGATCCCGACATGATCACGCAATGTGTTATCAACCTCATGAGCAACGCCATGCGCTACACCCCCGAGGGCGGTTGGGTCGTGGTGTCGGTGCTCAGTGACCGCAAGCACGTCAGCATTGCCGTTTCTGATACCGGCATCGGTATTGCCAAGGACGATCTGTCGCGCATCTTCGGGCGGTTTTGGCGCGCCGATGCCAGCCGCGCCCGCGAAGCTGGCGGCCTGGGCGTTGGCCTCGCCGTGACCAAGCAGATCGTCGAGCGTCACCATGGCTACATATCCGTGGAGTCGGAGCTTGGAAAGGGTACGACTTTTACAATTCATCTGCCCCGCGAGCACACGGCAGACGCGGCATCTACTACAATGGAGCACTAGCTTTTCGCTATTCGGTGAAGGAGGGGCCGCGTCCCTGCCGCTCCGAGTTTGCGAAAACATGCGGGAAAGAACCCGCATTTCTGTCGTATTTAGGTAAGGAGTGACTCACGTGACAACGATGGAGCGTCGTCCGGATTCCCGTGGCAAGGTTCGTGATATTTACGATGCCGGTGAAAACCTGCTGATGGTCGCCACCGACCGCATTTCTGCGTTCGACTTCATTCTTCCCGACGAGATTCCGTTTAAGGGAGAGGTGCTCAATCGCATCTCGGCATTCTGGTTCGATAAGTTTGCCGACATCGTCCCCAACCATCTCGTTTCCATCGACCCGGCGGATTTCCCCGAGGAGTTTGCTGAGTATCGTGACTACCTCGCTGGCCGCGCCATGCTGGTTAAGAAGGCCCAGACGATTCCTATCGAGTGCATCGTCCGCGGCTATCTGACCGGTTCGGGCAAGAAGACCTACGACGAGAACGGCACCGTCTGCGGCATCCAGCTGCCTGAGGGCCTGACCGAGGCCTCCAAGCTTCCCGAGCCGCTGTTCACGCCGTCCACGAAGGCCGAGATCGGTGACCACGACGAGAACATCTCGTTCGAGCGTTGCTGCGAGATCGTGGGTGAGGACATCGCCGCGCAGATTCGCGACCTGTCCCTCAAGATTTACAAGGCTGCTGCCGAGTATGCAGCGACCCGTGGCATCATCATCGCCGACACCAAGTTCGAGTTCGGTGTCATCGATGGCAAGGTTACGCTGATCGACGAGTGCCTCATGCCCGACTCCAGCCGTTTCTGGCCTGCCGCCAGCTACGAGGAGGGCAAGATTCAGCCCAGCTACGACAAGCAATTCGTCCGCAATTGGCTCAAAGCCAACTGGGATATGACGGGGGAGCCCCCGCACCTGCCCGCCGAGGTCATCGATGGCACGTCCGAGCGCTATCGCGAGGCCTTCCAGATCATCACGGGCTCCCAGTTCACAAGTATGAAGGAGAACGCATAAGTGAGTACCCGAAGCGCCACGAACAAGCGCACGCAATCCCACGAAGTTACCGGGGTTGCGCGCAAGTCCGCCGCATCTGCTAAACCCGCCCGCCAGGCAGCGAGCTCCGTTCGCGTCGTGCCAGCATCATCCAAGGCACGCCGCAAAGAGCTCGAGAAGGGTGAAAACCTGGACGGCCTTTCCAAGGAGGAGAAGCGCGCCCGCAAGGCCAAGCAGCGCGCCCGCGAGGATCGCATCTACACGGTGTCGAATATCCTTCTCAAGCAGGATGAGGACTACACCAAGCGCCGCCGTATTTGGTGGGCTGTGCTCGCTATCGGCATGGTGCTCGTCGTGGCAATTTGGGCTTCGCTCTACTTCGCTCCCGGCGGCACGGTGTCCAGTCCTGTTCAGATGGTCGGCATCGTTTTGTCCTATGTCATCATCCTGGGTGACTTTATCTACGACTTCGTTCGTATTCGTCCCTTGCGCAACATGTACCGCGCGCAGGCCGAGGGCATGTCCGAGAACAAGCTCAACGCTCTTATCGAGCGCTCGGCTGCCGAGGAGGACAAGAAGGACTCCAAGAAGAAGTAGCGTTTGCATTCATACTTATCGCTAAGATATAAGGCGCGTCGTTTTTGCGGCGCGCCTTTTTACTGTTCTATAGATAGATGGAGTGGCACATGATTCGAGCTGCCCTGACGGTCGAAGAGGCTCTGGAGGGCATGAAGGCCCTGGAGCCCAAGATTAAAAACTACGCGCGCCTGGTCGTCCGCAAGGGCGTAAACGTCAAACCCGGCCAGGAGGTCGTCGTTCAGTCTCCGGTCGAGTGCGCGCCGTTTGCGCGCGTGGTGGTCGCGGAGGCCTATGCCGCCGGCGCCGGCCACGTGACGGCCATTTGGGCCGATGATGCCGTGACGAGGCTCACGTACGAGCATGTCGAGAAAGGCTATTTTGAACAGACGCCCGAGTGGAAGCGCCTGCAGCTGGATTCCCTGGCCCAGGACGGTGCCTGCTTTATCTTTATCGAGGGTGCGGACCCTGCCGCCCTTAAGGGCATCGATCCCGCTAAGCCCGCTGCAGCTTCTAAGGCAAGGAACACGCAGTGCAAAGTTTTCCGCCGTGGACTGGATTACAACATCAATCCGTGGTGCATCGCCGGCGCTCCGGTCGTGGCTTGGGCGCGCGAGGTGTTCCCGGGAGACGCCGATGAGGTTGCAATCTATAAGCTGTGGAATGCGATTCTGCACACCGCCCGCGCCGATGGCCAGGACCCAGAGAGCGACTGGGAACTCCATGACGCCGCATTCGAAAAGAACCTGCGTTTCCTGAACGACAATCGTTTCGACCGCCTGCATTACACCGCGGCAAATGGAACCGATCTGACGATTGGCATGACGAAGGGTCACGAGTGGGCCGGCGGCAAGGGCAAGACGCCCGATGGGCACCCCTTCTTCCCCAACATTCCCACCGAGGAAGTCTTCACTTCGCCCGATCGTATGCGCGCCGACGGTATCGTGTACTCGGCCATGCCGCTCATCCACCACGGCAATAAAGTCGACGATTTTTGGATTAAGTTCGAGGGCGGCCGCGTGGTGGGCTACGACGCCCGCGTGGGCAAGGCAACGCTCGCAAGTATCATCGATACTGACGAGGGCGCTGCTCATCTGGGCGAGGCCGCGCTCATTTCCAAGAACACTCCGATCCGCGAAAGCGGCGTTCTGTTCTATGACACGCTCTATGACGAGAACGCCAGCTGTCATCTTGCGCTGGGAGTCGGCTTCCCCGAGTGCATCGAGGGTGGATATGATATGTCCAAAGAGGAACTCCTGGAGCATGGCGTTAACGTCTCGAGCACGCATGTCGACTTTATGATTGGCACGGACGATATCGATATTACGGGCATTACGCCTGATGGACGTGAAGTTGTGATTTTCCAGAACGGCCAATGGAGTTGGGAATAGTCCCAGACCGTGGTACAATGCCACCCGCGGGCCGTTAGCTCAGCTGGCAGAGCAGGGGACTTTTAATCCCAAGGTCCAGGGTTCGAACCCCTGACGGCCCACCCAAGATTGTTGAGACGGTCAACTCCGGTTGGCCGTCTTTTTTGTTGCCCTTTCATGGGTTCGAACCCGTCGGAGCGAGGAGCTGAGTAAACGCGTGAGCGTTTGCCAGCGCAGCGGCCGCCTGCGAAGCAGGCTGAACCCATGACGGCCCACCATAGAATAGAAAAGCGACTGGTGGATGTCGGCCGCTTTTTTGTTGCCGGTGCACGGGTTCGAACCCGTATCTATCTATATATTAGAACGCTTGGCGAACAAAACCCGCCTTTTACCGATGGGAAACAAATAGCTGATGCCTTTGGAGTAAAGTAGCGCTCCAGAGATGACCGATGTCTCAATACTCATAAAACAGCTGGTCATCGCCAATATCGGAAGCCAATGCTTCAGTATTAACCTCAGTGATGCGACTGAGGGACCTATTTATTTGTGAATAAAATATGGAGTACGGGATTCCCGCCCCCGGCGCCCCTCCGGTCTGGCAATATATCTCCTTGCCGCACGGCCCGGTCGGACCGGATCAGCCGCGGGGCGTGCACCTTGAGAACCGGATACTG
>USCJ01000157.1 GCA_900553215.1 uncultured Collinsella sp. | reverse complement strand
TGATGCCCAACGCCTTGGCCTCGCGCACCAGATCGCTCTGGGGGTCGACATACTTGAGCTTGCCGGCGACATCCTCGAGCGGCATGTGGCACATCTTGCCGTCGCGCAGGGCAATCATGTAGCCAAACTCGCCGCGCAGGCAACCCAGTGCCGCCTCGACGCCGCACTGGGTCGCAAAGATGCGGTCCTGGGCGTCGGGCTGGCCGCCGCGCTGCGTGTGGCCGGGGATGGCGACGCGGGTCTCGCGACCGGTCTTGGCCTCGATCTCCTTGGCGATGTCGTAGACGATCGACGGACTCGTGCGCTCGGCGAGCTTTTTCTTGTACTCCTTCTTGGACAGCGCCGCGTCCTCCTTGGAGATAGCGCCCTCGGCGACGGCTACGATGGTAAAGCGGCTGCCGGTCTCCATGCGATGCTCGATGGTCTTGATGACGTTGTCCATGTCGTAGGGGATCTCGGGAATCAGGATGACGTCCGCGCCGCCCGCGACGCCGGCATACAGCGGAATCCAACCGACCTTGTGGCCCATGATCTCGATAACGAACACGCGTCCATGACTCGAGGCAGTGGTGTGGATGTCGTCGATGCACTTGGTGGCGACGTCGATGGCGCTCGTAAAGCCAAACGTCAACTCGGTGCCCCAGGTGTCGTTGTCGATGGTCTTGGGTAGGGCGATAACGTTGAGGCCCTCTTCGCGCAGGCGGTTGGCGGTCTTGGTGGAACCGTTGCCGCCCAGCATAAATAGGCAGTCGAGCTGCAGCTTGTGATAGGTGTGGACCATCGCGGGCACCTTCTCGACGCCGTCGGCCTCGGGAATGTCCAGACGTTTGAACGGCGTGCGGCTCGTGCCCAGGATTGTGCCGCCGCGGGTGAGGATGCCGCTAAAATCGGCGGGCGTCATGACGCGGAACCTGCTGTAGATAAGGCCCTGGTAGCCGTCCTCAAAACCATAGATCTCGATAGGCTCTTCGCTATTGGTCATGAGCGTTTTGACGATGCCGCGCATGGTGGCGTTGAGCGCCTGGCAGTCGCCGCCACTGGTAAGAAGACCGATCCTGAGCATTATGAATCCTTCCGGGCAAGTTATAACATGCGCATAAGTTTACCCCCGCACACTGTTGATACGGGGGTAAAACGTGTTAGCTCAAGCGTATGGAAATGTAAGCAACGTCAGGGAACGTAAGATCGACGGGCCTGGCTCCTTACAGTGCGAAGGCATCGACGTTGCCCCAGTGGCGGCGCAGCGTGATGGCGGCAGCGGGCTCGGTATTGTCGAAGACGACCGACCATTGCGTGTTGCTGGTGATGTCTTCCGGATTGGGCTCTTGCGCTGCGGCTCGCAGGGCTTTCCAGGCAATCGTTTCGTCTTGGGCACCGACATGGGCGTCGAGGACATCGGCGATGGCGATGGCGCGTTCCTTGCCATGGCCCAGCTCGCCGTTCTTTTGGTTGGGGAGCACTTCGTCGTCATAGCAGGCGTAGAAGTTCGTAACCTGGCGTACAGGAGTCGCTTTGAAAGCGCGGTCCGGATCGCGCGGGTCCCACTCTACTACGCGCGCGTCACCGGCGGCGTCGTTGATAAAGAAGTGGTAATCGCGTCCTGCCATGGCGTGCATGTCGTAGGCGGAAAGCAGGTCGACAGCTTCTTGCGTGGTGGCGGCACGGTCGAGCACCAGACGGATGGCGAGCGAGGTATTGATGACGGGGCGTTGCGTGTCCTGGTCACAGGGCTTGGAATCCAGGGTGAGTACGGCAATGGACACGCCACATTCGTTAACACCATCGAGCTGGGCAAACGGGCCCATGAGTGCGGCGGCGCGTCCGGCGACGGAGTCAAGCGGAGTATTATCGCCCAGGTTGTTGAGGGCGGCAAATCCGATGGAGGCATAGCCGCCGCGTGGGTGATTGCGCACCAGCAGCGCCGAGGTGTCGTCCTTAAAGTCGTAATTGCGACCGGTGCGCACGCGGCGTTCGGCATCTACAGCGACAAAAGCGCTGCAGGCAAACTGGGGCGCCTGGACATGTGCCGGCACACCGGGCAGCACCTGCGCCACCACGGCATCGATGTAGGCCTGGTCGTCGCGTACGCCGGCGGCGATGATGCGATCAAGATCGTAGTCGTAGGCGATGTCGATTGCGTACAGGTCATAGCCATCCGCGTAGCCGGTCAAGCGTTTGAGCGACGCGGCGGACTTGATTTGCTTGTGATAAACGATACCGGTGGCAGCGGCAAGGCCGACGGCGACACCCGCGACACCGCAGGCGATGGCAATGTTACGTGGCTTCATGACGGCTCCTCTCGTCCTGTTAGCGCAATTGTCGCAAAAGGAGCGCGGGCATGATGGCTCAACTTGGTGAGCGGCGCGGAATTAAGCACGGAATGAAGAGTGCGGCGCTGGCGTGGCGGGGTATGCTGGAGGGGACCATCAACCCAGCGAAAGGGGAGAGCATGACGGATCAGGAAACGATCGAGCGCGTGCACGTGACGGCCGACGATATCGAGGCCTCCAACGACCTTATCGACTTTATCGAGGCATGCCCCAGCATGTTCCATACGGCGGCGACCATTATGGCCGAGCTCGACGAGGCGGGCTTTACCTACCTGCCCGAGAACGCGGCGTGGGATATCGAGCCGGGCGGGCGTTATTACACGCAGCGCAACACCTCGAGCGTTATCGCCTTTAAGGTGGGCGAGGACCTGGCCGCGACGTGGGGCGAGGACGGCGTTGCCGGTGACTATCATTTTCAGCTCACGGCGTCGCACAGCGATTCGCCGACGTTTAAGGTCAAGGCCGTGCCCGAGCTCGATGGCGCGGGCGAGACGCTGCGCCTGAACACCGAGGCCTACGGCGGCATGATCGACTACACCTGGTTCGATCGCCCGCTGGCGCTCGCGGGCCGCGTACTGGTGCGCGAGGGCGACCGTATTGAGAGCCGCCTGCTTGCCACCGAGCGCGAGGTTGCCATTATTCCGAGCCTTGCCATCCACATGAACCGTGGCGTTAACGAGAGCTTTGCTCCCAACCGAGCCGTTGACCTGTGCCCGCTCATCAGCGCTGGTGACCTTAAGCAGGGCGACTTTGACGCCCTGATCGCCGACGAGCTGGACGTTGAGCCCGAGCAGATTTTGGGCCGCGACCTGTTCCTGGTCAATCGACAGGATGCGCGTATTTGGGGCTGGGCCGACGAGTTTATCTCGACGCCCAAACTTGACGATCTGGCCTGCGCCTACACCTCGCTGCAGGCATTTTTGGGTGCTGAGAATGCGCACGACGTCTCGGTCTACTGCTGCTTCGATAACGAGGAGGTTGGCTCCGAGACCAAGCAGGGCGCCATGTCGACGTTCTTGGCCGACGCGCTGCGCCGCATTAACGGGTCGCTGGGCTTCGATGACGAGTCGTACCACCGCGCACTTGCCGCCTCGATGCTCGTGAGCTGCGACAACGCGCATGCCGTGCACCCCAACCATGCCGAGAAGTGCGATGCCCGCAATCAGGTGGTACTCAACGGCGGCATCGTCATCAAGGAAGCCGCCAACCAGCACTACTGCACCGATGCCTTTAGCCGCGCGGTGTTCCAGGCCATCTGCGATGACGCCGACGTGCCCACGCAGGCTTTCGCCAACAAGAGCGACATGGCCGGCGGCTCCACGCTCGGCAATCTGTCCAATATGCAGGCGAGCATGCATGCCGTGGACGTGGGCCTGCCGCAGCTTGCCATGCACTCGAGCTACGAGACCGGCGGCGTGCGCGACGTAATGTACGCCATCCGCGCCCTCACCGCCTTCTACGAGCGAAACCTAACCATCAACGGCGCCGAAAGCGTGGAACTCTAAATGCGAGCCGAAGAAATGAAGGCCGAGCGTGGGGCTCAGCTTATTGATCGGGGTTTACAGCTGTTCGTCGCCGCTTGCCATGAGTCAGGGGTCGACGTGTCCAAGGCGCGACCAACGAGTGCTGAAGAACTCAAGCGTAATGCCTATTCGGACCGCTATGATGAGGAGACGGACTGGCTCTAATAAGCGAAGTGTCGAAAACGCTAGATGTATGTTTGATATCACTTTGGCGAGAGTGTCGCAGACAGAACTACCGGTATGGCGCAAGCCAACCTGACCCCATTGCACCAAACCTACCAAAAAGGGACAGGTTTATTTTGGC
>USCJ01000156.1 GCA_900553215.1 uncultured Collinsella sp. | reverse complement strand
GGCCCGTGGGTTATACCCTAAGAGCAAACCACCCTTTTTAAGGGTGGTTCTGATTGTGCAACGATTAGTTATGCCCCCTCACACCTCTTGTTGCTACCGTTGCCCGATATGTTCGCACGGCGTCGTCGGTACGCGCGAGGCGGTCATTACAATTGGCATCGTGCAGCGATTTAGGGGGAACGTTTTGGTGTCTGAACAGGCAAATGTTGATTGTGCTGCTGGCTTTGGCGTGCGCTTGATCGGCTGTGCCGACGATGCGGTTTTGCCCATTGGCATGCACGACTATGCGGAGGCCCTTGGTTGCTGCATGCTGGTTGACAAGACCATGTTTATTGCCGATGTGTTGGACTGCGACGCGTCCGTTGTGGTGTGCTGTCGACCCGAGGGTTTTGGCAAGAGCATGAACTTGTCGATGCTTAGGGCTTTTCTGGAGCGTCCAGCGGTCGGTCGCTCTGGTCAGCGTTTGTTTGCCGATGCTCAGATTTGGGATGCGAACGGCGGGCGCTATCGGGATGAGTATGCTTGCTATCCGGTGATATCGCTGGACTTTTCTGGCGTCGCGAGGCGTGGCCCCGCTATTGCCGGCGTCGTGCGCGATGCCCTTTCGGGCGAGTGCGCTCGCTTGTTGGCGCTCTTGGAGGCTCCGGATTTAGCTCGAGATAAGGTGCGTCACATCGAACGTGTCGCGCGTGGCGTGGCGAGCGCGGACGAGGTTGACTCGGTGCTCGGTGTGCTCATAGAGCTGCTGGAGGTTGCCTGCGATGAGCAGGTTGTATTGCTCGTTGATGGGTACGATGCGGCGTGGTCTCGCCGTGCGAGCGCGAGGGACGCTTCCGACGCCGATCCGGCAGAATTACTTGACCGTGTGCTGTTTGACGCCATTGCCACTGCGCGCGATTCGTTGCGGCTGACGTGTCTGATGGGGGAGTGTCCCGGTCCTGCCGAAGCGGCGCTTTCTTCGCGCGGCTGCTCGTATTGTCTGACGACGCCGCTGTCGGCGTGGTGTGACCGATGTTTCGGTTTTTCGGATGCTGAGGTCGAGGCTCTTTTGAATCATGCTGGGCACGAGGAATACCTGGATGATGCGCGTGAATGGCTCGAGGGGTATCGGTTTGGCAGGGCCTATTGCTCGAGTCCAGAGCGTGTGATCGGTTTTCTGGGCCGAGGCTGCACGGCGCCTGTGCGTGCCGATCTGTATGGATATGCCGATTGCCTGAGTAGGGTAGTTGCTGGGTGGAATCTCGACCGCCTTTCGGTCTTGTTTGATTTGCTCGAGGCCCATGGGTGCGCTGAGGTCCCGCTTTGTTTGGGCACTGCAGAGCCAGATGTCTCGCCTGACGATGACATGTGGACAGCGCTGTATCTGTCCGGTTTTCTCACGACGGATATGACTGAGGAGCCAGAGCATGGCGATCGCCTCCGTGCTTTGCGATTGCCCAATAACGAGCTTCGCCAGGCCTTGCGTCTAGTGATTATCGAGTGGTTTGAGTGCGCTGCCGAAGACATTCGAGACGTCGATGCGTTTCGCGATGGGCTGTGCCGCGGGGACGAGGATACGGTGAAGCAGGCGCTAGACCGCATCCTGGGAGATGCGGGAATCGGTGCGACCGACCCAGATGCGCCGTTGCCATATCATCTGCTCTTGCAAGGACTCTGCTTTGGATTGCCGGGCTATGCCAATCCCGCCTCGAGGCGAAAGTGTGGCGCGGATCGCTGGGACATCCAGGTTTTTCCTACGGGCGCCGTGCTCGACATGGCAGACACGATCGGCATGCTCGATGAGCGCCCGCTGATTTCGATCAACATGATGTTTGACCCCGGTGTGGACGCGCTAGGGTTGGAATTGCTGGCCGTGCAGGCGCTGCTCGACATAGAGCGCGACGGCATCGACGAAATCCGTGTGCCGCGACCCGGCGTGGGTCGCATGCGCTGGGGGTTTGGATTTGACGGGCAGCATGTGGCTGCGGTGTGCCAACGGCTTTAAGCGCCGAGGTGTTTCCGTCTTCCGTTACTCGGTATCCTTCATGGGCGGCATGGGCTTCCAGTTGGGATCCTTTACGATCTTGCGGGCGTCCTTCATGCCACGGCGCAGCGCCGGAATGCCGGTCTTAAAGCATTTGTCGACTGCTGCCAGACGAATGAATTCCTTGCAGAAGGTCGCGGCATTGCCCAGGCGGAACAGCATGGGGTGGTAGTCACCGTTGATCTGCATATAGCGAGCGAGGAAGCCTCGGTTGCGCATGATGTAGTAGCGGTTGGTGTCGCTCGTGGAGTTGAGCTGTCGTTTGCCGGCGATATCCCAGTTAGAGACGGCGCGGGCGCGCTTGAGCACCACGTCGGCGACCACGGCGGCAGGGAAGTGCTGGCTGGCTACGTAGCCGTAGCAGGCATCGTCGCCGTAGATAAAGAAGCGCGCGTCGGGCAGGCCAATCTTGTCGACCACACGGCGCGAGAACATGCCGCCCTCAAAGCACAGTTGGTTCATGGTGCGGTAGCCCTCGGGACCCAGATCCCACTTGGCGATGGGATTGGGAATGCCGAGCGAAAGGATGAGCTGGTACTGCCAAAAGAAGGGGCCGCCGTCAAAGTCCAGGCGCGAACCCTGGATAACATCGTAGCGGTCGGTCCACTTGGCCAAGCGCTCGATGCCTTCGGGGATGACGAGCACGTCGTCATCCATCACCCAGAACCACTGGGCGCCCAGGTCGTAGGCGCATTTAGTGCCGGCGGAGAAGCCGCCCGCACCGCCGTCGTTTTCGAGCTGCGGGGCGTAGATGACACGGTCGGTTCCGCCCTGCGCGTCGGGCTGCTCGGTGTCGATGCCCCACAGGGTGGCGAGGCGCTCGTTGAATGCGGCGCACATGGACTCGGTCTCGCGCGAATTCTCGTTATCGACAATCACGATGCGCCAGGGCGTTGCCGTGAGCTCGGTCATGGAGTCGAACAAGTTGGCCAGGAGTTCCTGGCGCTTGTACGTAACGACCACGATGGCGAGCTTATCGATGGGGGCGGGAAGGGTTGAAGTCATGAACGAGTATATCCTTTCGCGTGGGCAGCGTATCGGCCCTGCGGAATAAACAATGTGTCCCATGGGACAGGACTATTGTAAGCGTAGGCGGGCGCCCGCGGGTAATGTTCCGCTAATCACCAAGAACGTTTGCTACAAGCCTGGTTGACGTGTGGGCGTAGCGAGATTGCATGCGCGCATTGTGGTATTACATAGGTGCCGATTCCTGTGGACGCAATCTTTCTGTTTGGATGCCCCGTGAGATAGCCTTCCCTTCAAGGTCATGTTTCTGTTTTTGGTTCTTCAGGTCGCATTTGTCCTGAGCAATACCGCGGCGAATTGCCTGCCGAGGCCCGTTATCGAGTCGCATGCGCAGGGTTCGGAGTCCTCGGCCGTGTTGTCTGGCATGTATGTCTACGACCACCGTGTTGCAGCTGGTCCTGTTTGCTTTGATAACAATCGCTTTATCATTGAAGTCGCACGGCAAAAGGACCAAGGTTCTCCGTTTAAGACGATGGCTGTTGCCGAGATTGATGACGTTACGAAAGCCGGCGAGATTACGCATCAGCAGTACTACCGGTATTGGCATGGATGGCAGCTACTTACGAATGTCTGCCTGTTTATTGGCGGTATCGATGTTGTCATGGTGCCCGCGGCTGCCCTGGCGATTGCCGGCTCCGCTTGCGCTTACGTTGCCTTGCGGAAGCGGTTTTCAATGCCAGTGACGTTGGGTTTCCTTGCAATCCTGTTGTTCTCGACCAATCTGTTTTTCAATTATATCGGTGATCTACTGCTGTGCATCTCGTTCTTTGTGGCGCTCATCATGATGTCTTGCATGAGCCTTCGTTTGAAATCGGCCCCGAACGCACGGGCTTTTACAAGCCGCCTCGTCCTTTGGTCGATAGCGACGGGCGCCGTGTTTTCGTTTCTTGATTTTTTAACCATTCCTGCCGCGGTTGTCGCCCTGCATTGCTTTTTCGCTTTCATTGCGCTCCCCGAGGGTGAGCGCCCCAAGCGCTGCGTCGTCACGATGCTGCAGGCGCTCTTTGGGTTTGGGCTTTCGTTTGTGTTTACCTGGGCGATGAAATGGGTTGTCGCGGCATTTGTGCTGGGCTGGGACGAGGTCTTTTCGAACGTTCTGGGCGAGATGGGCCT
>USCJ01000155.1 GCA_900553215.1 uncultured Collinsella sp. | reverse complement strand
TCAGCGGGATAGACCGGTTCAGATGGGGCTTTGATGCATGGGTGGTCTGTTGTTGTGCAAATGGGTATCATACTGAAGTTATTGCATTGACTCTGCGATGCATGTTTGTACGTTCCCGGCGGTCGGTTTGCCAGAAGCGCCCCGTCGGTTGTTCCAGACCCGTTTCGAAGAAAGGAAACCACACTAACCTATGGCAGCTAAAAAATCATCTCCCTTGAAGATCATCCCGCTCGGCGGCCTTGATGGCATCGGCAAGAACATGACGGTCTTCGAGTGCGGCGACGACATGGTGCTCGTCGACGCCGGTCTCATGTTCCCGGATGACTCCCAGCCCGGTATCGATCTGGTGCTTCCCGACTACACCTACGTTCTGGAGAACGAGGAGAAGCTCCGCGGTATCATCGTCACTCACGGCCACGAGGACCACACCGGATCGCTTCCGTATCTGCTGCAGGACCTCAACAACAAGGTGCCCATCTTCTCGAGTAAGCTGACGCTCGGTTTTATCGAGGGCAAGCTCTCCGAGTTCCGCATCCGCGCGCCTAAGTTCCGCGAGGTCAAGGGCGGTAGCCATGTCAACCTCGGCGGCATCTCGCTCGACTTCTTCTCGATGACGCACTCCATCCCCGGCGCTCTGGGCGTGTTCATCCGCACCAATCAGGGCACCGTTATGCACACCGGCGACTTTAAGCTCGACCAGACGCCCATCGACGGCGTCACGCCCGACTACGCCGCTATCAGCCGCTTTGCCAAGCAGGGCATCGACCTGCTGCTTTCCGACTCAACCAATGCCACGGTTCCCGGCTTTACCAAGTCCGAGGCCGAGGTTGGTCCCAACCTGCTGCACGCCATCAAGAACGCCCCGGGTCGCGTGTTCGTCGCATCGTTCTCGAGCCACATCCATCGTTTGCAGCAGATCTGCGATGCCGCCCGCAAGTGCGGCCGCAAGGTCGTCGTGACCGGTCGCTCCATGCTCACGAACACCCGCGTGGCGCGCGAGCTCGGTTATCTCAACATCGATGATGCCGATATCATCGATGCCTTCGACATTGATAACCTGCCCGACGACAAGATTGTCGTCATGTGCACCGGTTCGCAGGGCGAGCCGCTGTCAGCCCTGTCCCGCATGGCCAACGGCGAGCACAAGACGCTCTCCATTCACGAGGGCGATACCGTTATCCTCTCGGCAACTCCTGTTCCCGGCAATGAGAAAGCCGTCCAGCAGGTCGTCAACAGCCTGGCCAAACTCGGCTGCGACGTGTGGGATAAGAACCGCGCTCTCGTCCACGTCTCCGGTCACGGTAGCCAGGAGGAGCTCAAGCTCCTGATGGCCATGGCCAAGCCCACGTATTTTATGCCGGTTCACGGTGAGGCCGTGCATCTGCGCGCCCATGCCCAGCTTGCCCGCAAGATGGGTCTCAAGGACGATCATATCTTTATCCTCGATAACGGCGACACGCTCGAGATGCGCGGCGGTATCGTCAAGCGCGGCACGCCCGTCGAGTCCGGCGTCGTCTACGTCGACGGCCTGCGTATCGGCGATACCGACCCCATCGTCTTGCGCGATCGCCAGAAGCTCGCCAACGACGGTATGGTCACGGCCGTTGCCATCGTCTCGCTCAAGCACAAGAAGATCGAGGCCATCGAGTTCTCGGGCCGCGGTGTTTCGTTTGCCATCGACGACCAGTTCTCCGAGGATGCCTCCGCATCCATCATGAAGACGATCGAGAAGGGCAAGTTCAGCTTTACCAGCAGCGGTTCCGACGCCATTCGCAAGGCCGTGCGCGATTCGCTCTCTAACTTTATCTGGAGCCGTACGCGCACCCGTCCGATGATCATCCCGGTCGTCATGGAGGTTTAGTTTGGCGCGCGGATCTGCACAAAACGCCAAAGGCAATAAAGCCAATAACCAACCGGCATCTGCTAAGGGTGCCGGTTCCCATCTGCGTGCCAATAAGGGCCACGAGGCCGAGTTCGATGAGTTCGAGCCCCTGGTCGAGCCTTCGGCCAATCGCGATATCGCCGGTGTGGTCATCGCCGTTTTGGCGATTGCGTCCTTCATTGCCGTGATTTCCCCGGCAACGGCGCCCGTGACGGCCGCTGTTGCCGGTTTCTACCACCTTGGCTTTGGCCTGGGTGCCTACGTGCTGCCGATTGTCATCCTGCTGTTTGCCGCCACGCTCTTTTTGGGCGAGGACTCGCCGCTCAACGTCCGTTCGGTCGCTGGCGGTGCCGTGGTCTTTGTGGCCATTGTCTCCATCCTGTCGCTGATGGTGCCGGGCACGAGCGATTCGTGCGACCTCATGTTCACGCCGCAAAACCTTTCCACCTCGGGCGGCTACATTGGCGCCTTTATCGCCAGTGCCTTGCAAAACGCCCTGGGTAAACCTATCGCCATGGTTGTCTTGCTGGGGCTTGTCGTCGTTGGTTTGGTCATTATCGGCTTTTCGGTGGGTGGCGTTTTGCGCTCCGCACGCGATCGCGCTGCCGATTTTGCCGAGCGTCGACGTGCCGATGTCAATGCGAGCCCGTGGGGCGATGAAGAGGCCCTGTCTGTTCCCGGCGTCGCTCGTCCGCACCTGAGCATTCTGCGCCAGAAGGGGACTGACGCCGCGGTGACCACGGTCATGGGTGGCGATGTCGACCCGGTTTTGGATGACGACGAGGACGATGACCCGTTTGTCGACGTATCCGAGTCGGTTGAAGCCGAGCGGGCCAAGACCACGCTGCTGCCGCGTCGCCATGTCAAGAAGGGCAAGGCTGCGCCTAAGCTCAATACGAGTGAGCCCGACCCATCTTGGTCCGATAGCGAGATTGAGCTTACCGAGGGCGATGACGAGGATGACGAGGCTCCGATTGAGACCGCAAAGACAACTTTGCTGCCGCGTCGCCATGCAAAGCGCGGCCAGGTAACCGGCCAGCTTTCGATGGAAGACGACCCCGATAAGATTGACGAGTCCGAGCCGCCGTTTGCCGTGAATCCCGTCTCGGCCGCACCTCAGATTCCCGACTTCCTGAAGCATCCCAAGGTTGCCGATGCGCCTGCCACGAGTGCTTTCGAATCGGCTGCGGCTCGTGATGGGGGAGTGGACGACGGCGCCGCAGATAACGAGGGCGAAGAAGAGGACGGCCTCAAGCTTCCGCCGCTCGAAATCCTGCATGCCAACCCGCAGTCGGCTTCCGCTGCGTCTTCGGACAAGGAGCTGGAGCAGACCGCTGAGTCACTGCAATCCACCTTGCTTGAGTTTGGCCGCAGTGCCCGCGTGGTCGGCTGGATCGCCGGCCCCACGGTGACGACCTTTAAGCTGCAGCCCGGTGAGGGCGAGCGTGTGAGCAAAATCTCGAGCCTCGAGGACGATATCGCGCTTTCGCTCGCTGCCCAGTCGGTGCGTATCTTTGCCCCGATCCCCGGCACCTCGCTCGTGGGCATCGAGATTCCCAACCGCAAGCGCCAGAACGTCAATCTGGGCGACGTGCTGCCCTATGTGAAGGGCGGTCCGCTCGAGCTCGCCATCGGCCGCGACGCCGAGGGCACGCCGGTTGTCGCCGACCTCGCCAAGATGCCTCACCTGTTGATTGCCGGTACGACCGGTTCTGGTAAGTCGGTGATGATCAATTCCATCATCACGACCTTGCTCATGCGCGCCCTTCCCGAGGACGTTCGCCTGATCATGGTCGACCCCAAGCGTGTCGAGCTTGCGGGCTATAACGGTCTGCCGCATCTCTATGTGCCCGTGGTGACCGAGCCCAAGCAGGCCGCGAGCGCTCTGCAATGGGCTGTGTCCGAAATGGAGCGTCGCCTGAAGGTCTTCGAGCGTCTCAACGTGCGTAAGATCTCGACCTACAACGAAAAGCAGGCTGCTGGTGAGTTTGAGCATTACGACAATCCGCCGCAAAAGATGCCCTACCTTGTCATTATCATTGACGAGCTCTCTGACCTGATGATGGTCGCCGGTAAGGATGTCGAGGCCTCGATCGTGCGTATTGCACAGTTGGGCCGTGCCGCCGGTATTCATCTTATCGTTGCCACGCAGCGCCCCAGCTCCAACGTGGTGACGGGCCTCATCAAGGCCAACATCACCAACCGCATCGCCTTTAACGTCGCCACGGAGTATATGGTAAGATAATTGTATGGTAAAGAAAATGAATTGTCAATAATTTATAAT
>USCJ01000154.1 GCA_900553215.1 uncultured Collinsella sp. | reverse complement strand
AAGCCCCGCCGTGTCTTTAACGTAGGTGCCCGATCCGCGCCGGCTGGTAACAAGACCCTCTTCGGTGATCTGCTCGATAGCTCGTTTGACGGTGATTTTGGAAACGCTATAGAGCTCACAGAACTCAACGACGGTGGGTAGCTTGTCGCCCGGTTTAAGAGCGCCATCCTCGATGCTTCGACGGATATCTGCAGCTATCGCCTCGTATTTGGGAATCATGGAACCTCCTTTCCGACATATAAGAATACGCAAGTAAGTATAACCCCCAACGAGGCACCCATATTACTTTTATATAAGAAGTCCGAGAAAGAAAAAACAAAAAGACGCTTTACTTTAGAAATTAGAGCGCTATAGTTGTACGCAACGAACGGAACCCTGCCGCCGGCAGGGCCGACCGTTTGGGGACGGTTTTGTTTTGGCGGGCTGGATATCTGGATAACCGGTGCGCGCCCGCGCCGGATAACCTGCCAAGGCAAACCCGTCTCCAACCGAAAGCTCTAGACACGAAAGCGAGGACTTTGATGGCTCAGTATCAGCTGCCCCGTGACTTCTTCTTTGGCGCCGCTATGTCCGGCCCGCAGACTGAGGGTCAGTGGAACCAGGGCGGCAAGCTCGAGAACCTGTGGGATACCTGGTCCATCCAGGATCTGGATTCGTTCTATAACCGCGTTGGCTCTTATGCTGGCAATGACTTTATGGCTAAATACCAGGAGGACCTTCGCATTTTGAAGGACTTGGGCCTGGATACCTACCGCACCTCCATCCAGTGGAGTCGCCTGCTCGATGCTAACGGCAACCTCAATGAGGAGGGCGCCGCGTGGTATCACGAGCTGTTCCGCGCCTCTCGCGAGGCCGGCCTGGAGCCGTTCGTCAACCTGTACCACTTTGACATGCCCACCTACCTCTTTGACCGTGGTGGTTGGGAGAGCCGTGAGGTCGTCGAGGCGTACGCTCATTACGCCGACGTTGCCTTCCGCGAGTTTGGCCAGGAGATCAAGTACTGGTTCACCTTTAACGAGCCCATCGTCGAGCCCGAGCAGCGCTATCAGGAGGGCGTGTGGTACCCGCAGCTCCATGACTATAACCGCGCCCGCACCGTGCAGTATCACATCTCGCTGGCGCACGCGCTGGCCGTGGCCAACTACCGCCGCGCCTATGACGAGGGCGCCGTTCGCGCCGACGCCAAGATCGGCATGATCAACTGCTTTACCCCGGTCTATACCAAGGAGAACCCCAGCGAGGCAGACCTCGAGGCCGTGCGTATGACCAGCGGTATCAACAATCGCTGGTGGCTCGACCTTATTACCAAGGGCGAGCTTCCCGCCGACGTGCTCGACAGCCTGGCCGAGGGCGGCGTTAAACTTCCGTTCCGTGCCGGCGACCAAGAGATTCTCAAGCAGGGCGTTGTCGACTGGCTCGGTTGTAACTACTACCATCCCACGCGCGTTCAGGCTCCGGCGAGCAAGATCGACCAGTACGGTCTGCCGCACTTTGCCGACGAGTACGTGTGGCCCGACGCCGTTATGAACGAGAGCCGCGGCTGGGAGATCTACCCGCAGGGTCTCTACGACTTTGGCATGGACTGCGCTAAGAATTACCCCGATCTTGAGTGGTTTGTATCCGAGAACGGTATCGGCATCATGGACGAATACAAGAACCGTGACGCCGAAGGGACCATTCAGGACGACTACCGCGTCGACTTTGTGCGCCGGCACCTGGAGTGGGTTGCCAAGGCAATCGCCGAGGGCGCCAAATGCCGCGGATACCATTATTGGGCCGTCATCGATAACTGGTCTTGGGCTAATGCCTTTAAGAACCGTTACGGCTTTGTCGAGGTCGACCTCATGGACGGCTACAAGCGCCGCCTTAAGAAGTCGGCAGCTTGGCTCAAGCAGGTCGCAACGACCCACGTGGTTGACTAGCGACCAGGCGAACGCCCAGACCGCGCGCCGCCGCGCGCAAAGCATGGCACATCTGGTGGCAGAGGGCGACAGACCACCGTGCGCATAGGAAAAGGCCGGATTTGAAAGTTAGGAGCAATCATGGCCAGTGACAACGGAAAGAGCTTCCTCGACAAGTTTGCCGAGGTCTCTGCGAAGGTGGGAAACCAGGTTCACCTGCGTTCCCTGCGCGATGCCTTCGCGACCATCACGCCGCTCTATATCCTTGCGGGTATCGCGGTTCTTATTAACAACGTCGTGTTCCCCCTGTTCCCGCTCGATGCGGCGGGTCTTGCCAATCTTCAGACCTGGGGTTCGGCAATTACGCTGGGCACCCTCAACGTCTCTGCCATTATCTTGGCCGGATTGATCGGCTACAGCCTCGCTAAGAACGAGCGCTTCGATAACCCGCTTGCCTGCGTGGTCGTCGCCATCTCCGCTTTCGTCATCATGATGCCGCAGCAGATCACCGCCACGCTTGCCGCCACGAGCCCGCTGCTCACCGACAAGATCACCTCTGCCGAGGTCACGGGCGCCCTTTCGACTGCCAACACCGGTACCAACGGTCTGTTTGCGGCCATTATCATCGCCCTGCTCTCCGTTACGCTCTTCATTAAGATTTCCGGCGTCGAGAAGCTCAAGGTCAAGCTGGGCGAGGGCGTGCCTCCCGCGGTCTCCAACTCCTTTAACGTCATGATCCCGATGCTGCTCAACCTCTCGATCTTCGCTGTTGCCGCGGCCCTGCTTGCCGTGTTTGCCGGTACCGATCTGTGCACCATCATCTCCACGTGCATCTCCAACCCGCTCAAGAGCATCATGAACGCCGGTCCGTGGGCCGTTATCCTCATCTACACCCTTGCGAACCTGCTGTTCTGCGTCGGTATTCACCAGTCCACCATCTCTGGCGCTACCGTCGAGCCGATCCTGACCATGCTCATCGTCGACAACATGGCTACTTTTGCCGCCGGCGGTACCATCCAGCCCGACCACTACATGAATATGCAGATCGTCAACAGCTTCGCCCTCATCGGCGGCTCGGGCTGTACCCTCATGCTCCTGCTCGACACCTTCCTGTTCTCCAAGAACAAGGCTTCCAAGACCGTTGCCAAGATGGCTATCGTTCCTGGCCTGTTTAACATCAACGAGCCGGTCATCTACGGTTACCCCGTCGTGTACAACCTGCCGCTCATGATTCCGTTCGTGCTTCTTCCCGACCTGTTCATCGGCATCACCTATGCTCTGACCTGCGCGGGTATCATTAGCCCCTGCATTGCCCAGGTTCCTTGGACCATGCCTCCCGTCATCAACGCCCTGCTCGCCACGGGCTTTGACTGGCGCGCCGGCGTGTGGCAGGCGCTCGAGCTTGTCATTGGCATGGCTGTCTACCTGCCCTTTATGAGGATCTCCGAGAAGGCCATCGCCAAGCAGGAGGCCCTTGCCGAGCAGAACGCTTAAACGCTCGTTTTCCCTTCCACCGTTGCGGGCGCCGGTACGCGGTGCCGGTGTCCGCGGCTCTCCTCTTGTGTTGAGGCACAGGAGGTGGGCACAATAGCCGCAAAGAATAAAACCAGTTGTCGTCTGCGCGCCGCGCAGTTATAAGGAGGAAACCATGAAGAAGATCATGCTTTGCTGCAATGCCGGCATGTCCACGAGTCTGCTGGTCCAGAAGATGCAGGCCGAGGTCGCGAACCGCGGTCTGGACATCGAGGTCGAGGCTCGTCCCATGAACGAGGCTCACGATCACCTGGACGAGTGCGACATCCTGCTGCTCGGTCCGCAGATTGGCTACACCAAGGGCGATTTTGAGAAGGAGGTCGCCGGTCGTTTTCCGGTCGAGGTCATCAACATGGTCGATTACGGCCGTATGAACGCCGCCGGCATCATCGACCACTGCGTCAGCGTGATGGGCTAGGTGCAGCACATGGAGGATATGAACGAGTTGCAGATGACCTGCTTCGAGATCATCAGCTACGTCGGCACCGCCAAGAGCATGTATATCAATGCCGTGCAAAAGGCCAAGGAGGGCGATTTTGACGCCGCCGAGGAACTTATCAAGCAGGGCGACGAGGCTTACAACGGTGGCCACGATGTCCATATGGGGCTCCTCAAAAAGGAGGCCAACGGCGAGCGTAACGGCGAAGCCCCGCTGATTCTGCTGCATGCCGAGGACCAGATGGCCGGCACCGAGACCATGCGCGTCATGGCCACGGAGCTCATCGAGGTCCACAAGCTGCTGCAGGCACGTACGGCCTAGTCGGCGTTATCGCCGCGGCGGACCGTTCGGCCCACCAGACAATTCAGTCCCTTTCACG
>USCJ01000153.1 GCA_900553215.1 uncultured Collinsella sp. | reverse complement strand
TGGATGCCGCGACCCGTTATGTCCCGCCCGTTGTGACGCCGACGCGCGCCGGCGGCTTCGATCAGAAGATCGCCATCATCGGTGCTGGTCCGGCCGGTCTGTCCTGCGCCTTCTATCTGGCCGAGAAGGGCTACAAGCCCGTCGTGTTCGAGAAGAACGAGCGCCCGGGTGGCATGCTCACCTACGGTATTCCCAGCTTTAAGCTGGAGAAGGACGTTATCGAGGCCGAGGTCGAGGTCATTCGCCTGATGGGCGCCGAGTTCCGCTATGGCGTGGAGGTCGGTCGCGATGTGACGCTCGACGAGCTGCGCGAGCAGGGCTTTAAGGCCTTTTATGTGGCCATCGGCTGCCAGGGCGGCCGCCTAGCCGGTATTCCGGGCGAGGACGCCGAGGATGTGACGGTGGCCGTCGACTTTTTGCGCGAGCTCAACAGTGGCAAGATCGACGCGCTGCCCGGTCGCACCATCGTGGTGGGCGGCGGCAACGTGGCCATCGATGTCGCGCGCAACGCCTGCCGTCTGGGATCCGAGCATGTTGAGATGTTCTGCCTGGAGAGCGAGGCTCAGATGCCCGCTAGCGAGGAAGAGCGTCGCGAAGCCATCGAGGATGGTGCTCACATCAGCTGCGGCTGGGGTCCCAAGGAGGTTCACCTGGACGATGCGGGTCGTGTGTGCGGCATCACCTTCAAGCGCTGCACGCGCGTCTTTGACGACGAGGGCCGTTTTGCGCCCGAGTACGACGAGAACGACCTGCGCCGCGTCGATGCCGACCGCGTCGTCATGTCGATTGGCCAGTCCATTGTGTGGGGCGACCTGCTGGCTGGCTCCAAGGTGGAGCTTGGCCGCGGCCAGGGTGCCCTTGCCGATCCGCAGACGTACCAGACCGCTGAGCCCGACATCTTTGTGGGCGGCGACGTCTACACCGGCCCCAGCTTTGCCATCGACGCCATCGCCGCCGGTCACGAGGCCGCTGTGTCCATCCATCGCTTTGTGCAGCCGGGCTCCACGCTCACCATCGGCCGCAACCAGCGCCGCTACACCGCGCTCGACCGCGACGATGTTGTGATTGAGAGCTATGACAACGCGAGCCGCGAGGTGGCACGTGTCGACCGCGAGCGCGAGAAGGCTGCGCCCTTTAGCGAGTACGTCGAGACCTTTACCGAGGAGCAGGTGCGCGCCGAGACCGCTCGCTGCCTGGGCTGCGGTGCCTCGATCGTCGACCCCAATAAGTGCATCGGCTGTGGTCTGTGCACCACCAAGTGCGCGTTCGATGCCATCCATCTGGATCGCGACCGCCCCGAGTGCTCCACGATGGTCAAATACGAGCAAAAGCTCCCCAGCCTCGGCAAGTACGCTTTGAAACGCGCGATCAAGATTAAATTTGGGAAGAAGTAAAAGAAACTAACAATGTTAGTGAGCGGCGCGGAGCGTCGCTCACTGACGTTTAGTTGACATCGCATCAACCGTTGTTGAAAGGTTTCTACCTTGCACGAATTGGGAATCGTTTATCACATCATTCGCGATGTCGAGAATGTGGCGCGCGCCAATGGCGTGAGTCGCGTTTCGAGCGTGACGCTGCTCCTGGGCGAGGTCTCGGGCGTCGTTCCCGATCTGCTGCTTGACGCTTGGCGTTGGGCGGCAGATAAAAAGCCCATCGCGCAGGGCTCGGAGCTTATCGTGGAGCCCGTCGAGGCCGTGACGCATTGCGACGCGTGCGGCTGCGACTACGCGACGGTCGAGCACGGCAAGACCTGCCCCCATTGCGGTAGCGGCGAGACCTATCTGCTGCAGGGCCAGGAGGTCATGATCAAGCAGATCGAGACCCCCGACGAGGACCCAACAGACGCTGCCCCCGACGGCCTCTCCGATGCCCCCGATGCCGTCGACGCCGCCAACCCCCTTCACATCGCCTAACTTAGTCGTTGGGGACGTTCTTAAACGACTAGTCATTAAAGAACGTCCCCAACGACTACTTTGCTAGAGCATATTTCTTACCATTAGTCAAGCACCATCTGTTTAAACGAAATGGCCTCAACCCGAGCACATTTGTGTCTGTTTAAAACCGGCAATAATGAACAGCGTGCTCAATTCGGTCATGTAAATAGATCAGCTATCAATCCTCAGCAGCAAATCAGTCAAAATACTGGAATGTAATCAGCTTGTAACAAAACAAGACGTTTAAACAAATAATGCTAGCTTTTGCAGTTTTTCATATAATTCTGCTGTATTTGCAGCTATACTCTTTTTTGTCGTGTAGGAATTACGTAGACAAAAAGGAGGTTATGTGATGGTAAGTATTGTTCTTGCTAGCCATGGTGACTTGGCGGCTGGAATCAAGCAGACGGGCTCGATGGTCTTTGGCGATCAGCCGTCTGTAGCCGTGGTCTCGCTCGAGCCGAGCATGGGCCCCGACGACTTCCGCGCCAAGGTCGAGGAGGCAATCGCTTCCTTCGAGGACCAGGAGCAGGTGCTCTTCCTCGTCGATCTGTGGGGCGGCACGCCGTTCAACCAGATCAGCGGGCTCATCGAGGGCCACGATTCCTGGGCTATCGTCACCGGTGTCAACCTGCCTATGCTCATCGAGGCATATTCGCAGCGCTTTGACGCAAAGAACACTGCACATGCGATCGCAAAACATCTCGTGACTGAGGCTAAGGCCGGCGTGCGCGTCAAGCCCGAGTCTCTGGAGCCCGAGGAGAAGAAGCCGGCTGCGGCCGCTGCTGCTCCTGCAGGCGCCATCCCTCCGGGAACGGTCATCGGCGACGGGCACATCAAGATCGCCCACGTCCGTATCGACACCCGTCTGCTTCATGGTCAGGTGGCCACCACGTGGACCAAGCAGATCAACCCCAACCGCATCATCGTGGTTTCCGACGGCGTTGCCCACGACGAGCTTCGAAAGACCATGATCGAGCAGGCTGCCCCTCCGGGAGTCCATGCCAACGTCGTGCCCATTAAGAAGATGGCCGAGGTCGTCAAGGACACGCGCTTTGGTGACACCAAGGCCATGCTGCTCTTTGAGAACCCGCAGGATCTGCTCAAGGCCATCGAGGCCGGCGTCGATATCAAGGAAGTCAACATCGGTTCTATGGCTCACTCCAAGGGCAAGGTCGTCGTCACCAACGCTGTCGCTATGGGCGATGACGATGTCAAGACCATCGAGGCTCTCAAGGCAAAGGGCGTCAAGTTCGAGGTCCGCAAGGTTCCTTCGGATTCCTCCGAGGATCTCGACGCCATGTTGAAGAAAGCTAAGGCCGAACTGGCCGCTCAAGCATAGTAAAGGAGGGTCCGATACATGTCCGCGCTTACTATTGTTCTAATCGCGATTATCGCGCTGCTTGCCGGTATGGAAGGCGTTCTGGATCAGTTCCAGTTCCATCAGCCGCTCGTTGCGTGCACGCTTATCGGTCTCGTAACCGGTCACCTTCAGGAGGGCATCCTCCTGGGCGGTTCGCTTCAGATGATGGCCCTTGGTTGGGCTAACGTCGGCGCCGCCGTCGCACCTGACGCCGCCCTGGCTTCTGTCGCATCTGCCATCATCATGACACTTGCCCTCAACGGCGGTGTTACTGATTCCGGCAAGGCCGTTACCGCCGCCATCGCCGTCGCCGTGCCTCTGTCCGTCGCCGGCCTGTTCCTGACCATGATCTGCCGTACCCTGGCCACCGCTATGGTCCACGGCATGGACGCCTGCGCCGAGAAGGGCGACTTCGCCGGTATCGAGCGTTGGCAGTACGCTGGCATCCTCATGCAGGGTGTTCGTATCGCCATCCCGGCAGTGCTTTTGTGCATCATCCCGGCCGAGGCCGTTACCAACGCGCTTAACGCTATGCCCGACTGGCTGTCCGGCGGCATGGCTGTCGGCGGCGGCATGGTCGCTTCCGTCGGTTACGCCATGGTCATCAACATGATGGCCACCAAGGAGACCTGGCCGTTCTTCATCCTCGGCTTCGTCCTGGCTGCCATCCCTCAGCTCACGCTGATCGCCCTGGGCCTCATCGGCATCTCCCTCGCCCTCATCTACCTTGGCCTTAAGGACCTGGCCAAGCAGGGTGGCGGCATGGGCGGTGGCTCCGGCGACCCGCTCGGCGACATTTTGAATGACTACGAGTAGGAAGGGAGTGATACATATGGCAGAGAACAAGATTCAGCTTTCTAAGTCCGATCGTCAGAAGGTTTGCTTCCGTCATCAGTTCCTTCAGGGTTCGTGGAACTACGAGCGTATGCAGAACGGTGGCTCGCCGTTCAACTCAACGATGACCTGCGTTCCCACGCCCTCCTGGGACTT
>USCJ01000152.1 GCA_900553215.1 uncultured Collinsella sp. | reverse complement strand
GGCAAGGCATGACCAGAAGGTCTATGCCTTGCCTTTTTCATGCCAACTTGTTCGCCCTGGACGTCGCTCGCTGTCCGTCCTCTACCTGCGGCGGAGTAGTCATTGCACTCATTGGGGACAGACTTAAATGAGTAGTCGTTGGGGGCACTCATTTAAGTCTGTCCCCAATGAGTGCACGCTCGTCTGACTAGTCGTTTAAGAACGCCCCCAATGACTACCCGGATCGCGCTGCCTGTGGCCGACAGCCGTGCGGCACCGGTCCGCGTGGCGGCGTATAATCGGCGGCAGATGACTTGGACGTTAGGAAACCATGACCGATAGCATGCAGCAGATGGCGCTCGACACGCTCGGCGCCTATTTTGGCTACACCTCGTTTCGCCCGGGGCAGGACCGCATGGTGGATGCGATTCTTGCAGGCCGCGATGCGCTGGGTGTTATGCCCACGGGCGCCGGCAAGTCCATTTGCTACCAGGTGCCCGCGCTCATGCTGCCCGGCATCACCTTTGTGGTGAGTCCGCTGCTGTCGCTTATGGAGGACCAGACCCGTGCGTTGCTCGCGGCGGGTGCGCGACCTAGCTATCTCAACTCCAGCCTTACTCCGGCCCAGCAAAATACCGTGCTCAAGCGGGCGCGCGAGGGCCGCTACCAGCTTATGTACGTGGCGCCCGAGCGCCTGCTCGAGCCGCGCTTTCTGGCCTTTGCGCAGGAAGCTGCGGCCGAAGGCGGCATCGGCGTTCCGCTCGTGGCCATTGACGAGGCCCACTGCGTGAGCCAGTGGGGCCAGGATTTCCGCCCCGCCTACCTGCAGATTCGCGAGTTCATCGATTCCCTGCCGCAGCGCCCCATCGTGGCGGCCTTTACCGCTACGGCGACCGAGCGCGTGCGCACGGACATTCAGCAGATGCTCGGCCTGCAAAACCCGGCGACGGTGGTGACGGGCTTCGATCGCAAGAACCTCTACTTTGGTTGCGAAGAGATGGGCGACAAGGCCAAGACCGCCTGGGTGCGCGACTACGTGATCGCGCATTCGAGCGAGAGCGGCATCGTGTATTGCTCGACCCGCAAGACGGTCGATGCGCTGGCAGGCGATCTTGCCGAAGCGCTGGGCCCCAGCGGCATTCGCGTTGGCCGCTACCATGCCGGCATGGGCAATGACGCCCGCCGCCAAAGCCAGCGCGCCTTTATCGACGACGATATCCAGGTGATGGTTGCCACCAACGCCTTTGGCATGGGCATCGACAAGCCCAACGTGCGCTACGTGATTCACAACAACGTGCCCGAGAGCATCGAGGCCTACTACCAGGAGGCGGGCCGCGCCGGCCGCGATGGCGATCCGGCCAGCTGCCACCTGCTGTGGAACGGCAACGATTTTCGCATGCGCCGCTTTTTGATCGACCGCGGCGATGCTGCCGACGAGGCGCTCGACGACGAGCAGCGCGCGTGGGCGCTCCAGAATCGATATCGCCTGCTCAGCCAGATGGAGGGCTACTGCAATACCACCGGCTGCCTGCGCGAATACATGTTGCGCTACTTTGGCGACGAGGCCGCGGCCGAGCATGCGGCAGCCGCCGCGGGCGGCACCGCCACGGACGAAGCCGAGGGCTGCGGCAACTGCAGCAACTGCCTCACGCAGTTCGAGGTCGAGGACGTCACCGATATGGCCCGCGCTGCCGTGCGCTATGTGGCCACGCGTCCCATGCGTTTTGGCAAGTCGCTGATCGCTGATGTGCTCCACGGCGGCAACACCGAGCGCATTCGCCAGATGCATCTGGACGAGGACCGCGGCTACGGTGAGCTGTCGAGCGAATCGGTCGGGCGCATCAAGGACATCATCGGCCAGCTGTGCGGTCGCGGTTATCTGGCCACCTCGCAGGGGCAGTACCCGGTCGTTGGGCTGGGCCCGCGTGCCGGCGAGGTCGAGGATGAGGCGTTCGCCTTTACCGTTAAGCGTCGCGCGTCCAAGCGCAAGGCCTCGGCCCGCGCCCGCCGTGCGGTGGATCTGCTGCGCGAGGAGGCCGAGCTGGAGCAGCGCCCGCGCGTGGGCGACGATGCCGAGCTGTTCGAGTGCCTGCGCGCCCTGCGCAAGGAGATCGCGGCCGAGCTGGAGATGGCGCCGTACATGGTCTTCTCCGACAAGGCCCTGCGCGGCCTGTGCCGCCTGCGCCCGCAGACGTGCGACGAGCTTATCCAGGTCAACGGCATCGGCGAGAAAAAGGCCGACGCCTTTGGCGAGCAGTTTATGGCGGCGATTGAAGAATTTGAGTCCGAGCATGCACGGGATGGAGCGTAACGATGGCAACCGACGATAAAACCGGCCGCGCTGGCTCGTCCGCCGTGCCGCTGTACCAGCAGGTCATGGACGACCTAAAGGGCGAGATCGCGCGCGGCGTGTACCCTGCCGGTTCGCGCATTCCTGCCGAGATGGAGCTCGCGAAGTCCTACGGCGTGGGGCGCATCACCGTGCGCCGTGCCATCGAGGAGCTGTCGCGCGCGGGGTATCTCCACCGACAGCAGGGGAGGGGCACCTTTGTGTGCGCTCCCAAGCTCAAGCGCAAGATTGTTCAGAAAGGCGACGTCCAGAGCTTTTCCGAGGGTTGCGCCGCCAACGACATGGTGGCCGGAGCGCGCCTGGTGTCGCGCACGGTGGTTGCGGCGACGCACGAGGACGCGGCATTTTTTGGCGTGGAACCCGGCTGCGAGCTCATTGTGGTCGAGCGCGTGCGCACGGCAGACGGCGTGCCCGTCATGCTCGAGAACAACGCCTTTGTGCTCGCCGACCATCCCTACCTGCAGACGCTTGCCGATAAGGACCTCGCCGACAACTCGATCTTCTCGCTCGTTGCCGAGCATTCGGGTCGCGCGCCGCTCAAGTCCGACCCCTGCACCGTGGAGATTGCGCTGGCGGATGCCCAGGCGGCCCCGCTGCTGGAGGTGCCGGTCGGCGAGCCGCTCTTCTATATGGAGGCGTATTTTACCGATGCAGACGAGCGCCCCCTGCTGCTCGGGCGCCAAAAGATCGTGGGCTCGCGCTACGTGTTCGACATTTAACATCCACAGATAGAACAACATAGAACAAGTTTGGCGAAATGGCTTCACGAGCGTCGTCGTGCGTGCTATAAATAGGACAACATAGAACGACCGCAGGTACGAGCTGCCGTCGCTCAAAGCCGCCACACAAGGAGGAGCGTCACCGTGAACGCACACGATCTGATTCAGGAAATTATCGAGCGCAAGGGTAAGATCGAGAACGTCTTTTGGATCGCCTGCGGCGGTTCGATGATCGACCTGATGCCGGCTAACGAGCTGCTCAAGCGCGAGGCCACCACGTTTGCCTCGACGGTCTACACGGCACGCGAGTTTTGCCTGATGGCGCCCAAGAGCCTGGGGCCGAAGTCGCTCGTCGTCGCCTGCAGCCACAGCGGCAATACGCAGGAGGTCGTCGATGCCTGCGAGATGGCGCTGGCTGCCGGCGCCGAGGTCGTGACCATGACCGACTACGCGGGCTCCAAGATCGACAACGGCAAGTGGACCACCTGGGTCTATCCGTGGGGCAAGGGCGAGTCGCAGGCCGAGGTCCCGCAGGGCATCGGCGTGCTGATGGCTGCCGAGCTGCTCGACCAGCAGGAGGGCTACGAGGCGCTCGCCGACATGTACACCGGCCTTAAGCAGATGGACGCGCTGCTGCCCGCCGCCCGCGAGAAGGTTAACGCCGAGCTGGGCGATCGCTTTGCCGAGCTCTGCCAGCAGCACAAGTTCTTCTATATCCTGGGCTCCGGCCCCAACTTTAGCCAGACCTATGCCATGGCGATCTGCTCGCTCATGGAGATGCAGTGGCAGCACTGCTGCTACATCCACTCTGGCGAGTACTTCCACGGCCCGTTCGAGGCTACCGAGCCCGGCGTGTTCTACTTTGTGCAGCTCGGCTCGGGCGAGTGCCGCCCCATGGAGGAGCGTGCCCTTGCGTTCCTCAACACGCATACCGATACGGTCATGGTTCTCGACGCGCTCGAGTACGGCGTGGGCGAGGTGCCCGCCAGCGTTCGTTCGTTCTTGGAGCCGATCTTCTTCTACGCGATGAGCTGCGAGCTGCGCGCCGCCCGCGGCAAGGTGTTCGACCACAGCCCCGAGATTCGTCGCTACATGGGCATCGAGCAGTACTAGGTAACGGGAATTATCTTTTTTGACGGGGTCTGCGCTGCGCGCGGGCCCCGTTTTGCGTTGTGGCGGCCGGATTCGTGTCTGCGCGAAAACGAAGGTGAATACTTTTCCGCGAAGTGAACGACCTATTTTGGACCCCCGAAG
>USCJ01000151.1 GCA_900553215.1 uncultured Collinsella sp. | reverse complement strand
GCAGGGATGTCCTCCGCCGCCGGAGGCGGCAGTGAGGCCGCTCTGCCTGTGGAAAGCGCCTCCGGCCCCGCCATCGCCGCGCGCTGGGGAAAGCCCGCGGCCGAGCTCGCGGACAACGATGAGGTGTGGGCGCTCGAGGGGGATTATCTGGGGCAGATGTGTGCGAACCTCGTGCTCATGTACTCGCCTCGCCGCATCGTCCTCGGCGGCGGCGTGATGCACCAGGAGCAGCTCTACGGCATCGTCCGCAAGAAGACCCTCGAATATCTGGGTGGCTACATCCAGACCGCCGAGCTTAAGGACATGGAGAGCTACATCTGCGCCCCGGGCTGCGGCGGCGACCAAGGAATCCTCGGCGCGGCCGAGCTGGCAAGAAGGGCGCTCGCGTAACTTGCGCTCTCTCCGCCATACAACGCGTTAAGAAAAGACGAGCGCTTCTTGCCAATTGAGCGGCAAGAAGTGCTCGTCTTTTGCATTTGTTTTTGGGGCAGGACGCCCCGCCTCCGCTAGAGTCCCTGGACCGCCACACCCACGAGGTTTGGACCGGTGTGGACAAGAAGCGCGGGGCTGATGTCGGAGCGGACGACCTCCACCGCGTTGGCCACGCGCTCGCACAGGGCCTGCTCCATGCGGTCGTAGAGGTCGGCGTGGGCCGAGGTGCGGCTCGCGGCAAAGCGCACCTCGGGGTGCTTCTCGACGCTGGCGGCGATGAGCTTGACCTCGGTGCGATGCGGTACTTGCACAGCCATTTCGTGTGCGCGAGGCTGTTGGCTTTCTGGGCCACAGCAATCACCTTCCCCCTAGTATGATGACCTGAACAATCCTCATGCTAGGGGGAAGGTTTTTGTCGCGTAGCGGAAATTGGCCTCCACCCGCTGAGCGGGTGGCTTTCTATGCCGCGCGTGCCGCGCGGCACGGACTAAAGTCCATGAATAAAAACGAGGAAGGCCACGTCCGGCCTCCCTCGCAAAGGGTCTCTGATTACTCCCACTCATTGGGGACAGACTTAAATGAGTGCTCTTGAAATGCCGGCGCCTGGGGACGTTCTTTTTCTGTCTGCAGTTTGGAACGTTCCTTTTCTGTCGGCAGTTTGGGACGGTCCTTAGAGCTGCAGCGCGCCATGAGCGACGAGGCGAAGCGGATCATCCTGTCTTTTGAGTTCTAAGCATAAGCCCCTGTCTCTGAGCAATGACCGGTTCGCATTTGTGCGTATTTGCGTGCGTGGGATTGCGTGAATATGCGTATAGATGCGCCGTTTACGGGACAAAAATGACCGTTTAGCGGTGAGATACGCACAAACACGCACAGACGCGCGTGTTTGTGCGAATATAGAGCTATCCGAAATGCAAGACGTTCTATGACACAGGAGGCACATATGGTAGATTCCAAGCAGGCTCCACTCGACTCCGCGGCAGCCGCAAAAGCAGCGTTCGCTTCGGTCCAGGACAAGCCGTTCCCTAACGATATCTTTACGGCTCCCGAGCTCCGTTGGGCCGTGATCGGTTGCGGCGTTATTGCCAACCAGATGGCCCAGTCTCTCGCTCTTGCCGGCCGCAAGCTTGTGGGTGTCGCCAACCGCACGCTGTCCAAGGCTCAAGCTTTTGCTGAGCAGTATGGCATTGAGAAGGTCTATGAAACGGTCGAGGACCTCTACACCGATCAGAACATCGACGCCGTCTACATCACCACCCCGCACAACACTCATATCACCTATCTGCGCGCTGCGCTGGCAGCCGGCAAGCACGTGCTCTGCGAGAAGGCCATTACCCTCAACTCTGCCGAGCTCGACGAGGCCCGCGCCATTGCCGCCGAGCACAATGTGGTCCTTATGGACGCTACCACGGTGCTCCACATGCCCTTGTATCAAGAGCTGCGCCGCCGCATGGATGCCGGCGAGTTCGGCCGCATGAACCTCGCTCAGCTCAACTTTGGTAGCTACAAGGAGTACGGCGACCTGACCAACCGTTTCTACAATCGCAACCTTGCCGGCGGTGCCATGCTCGATATTGGTGTGTATGCCCTGTCCGTCATGCGCCTGTTTATGGCGAGCCAGCCCGCCGAGGTCGTGTCTCTAGGCAACACCTGCGAGACTGGAGTCGATGTTGCGGGCGGCATCGTCTGCCGCAATGCCGAGCAGCAGCTGGGCGTCGTGAGCCTTACGCTTCACTCCAAGCAGCCCAAGCGCTCGGTCATCAGCTTTGACAAGTGCTACATCGAGGTCAACGAATATCCGCGTGCCGATCACGCGACCATCGTGTGGACTGCGGACGGCCACCGCGAGGAGGTCCACGCAGGCACCGAGGCTTACGCCCTGTGTTATGAGATGGCCGATCTTGAGAAGGCCGTTGCCGGCGACGACTCCAAGCGCGAGCTTCTGGATTATGCTTCTGATGTTATGGAGCTTATGACCAAGCTCCGCGCCGATTGGGGAGTCGTGTACCCCGAGGAGGAGTAAGCGATGCTTGCGGAAGATAGGCTCAACGCAATCGTGTCGATGGTGCAGCAGACGGGCTCGGTTACCGTACCGGAGCTTGCTGAGGCCCTGGGCGTGACGGCGTCTACCATTCGGCGCGACCTGCAGACGCTCAATCGCGCACACCGTATCGCCAAGGTGCACGGTGGGGCGACGAGCCTTGAGCGCGCGCACGTGACGCGCGACCTAACGCTTAATGAGCGCAGCGATCTCCATAACGACGACAAGGAACGTATCTGCGCCCGTGCGGCGGCGCTGGTGGAGCCCGAGAGTTTTGTGTACATCGACTCGGGCTCGACGACGCTCAGGCTCATCGAGCATCTTCCGCATCTCGAAGGTGTCACCTATGTGACTGATTCCGTGCTCCATGCTCAGCATCTCGCTTTGCGCGGCATGCGTACCGTGGTGCTGGGCGGCGAGCTCAAACCCGAGACCGAGGCGCTCGTTGGCCCCGATGCCTTGGCAACCTTAGACCGTTACAACTTCAACTGCGGCTTTTGGGGCTCTAACGGCATTGCCGCCGAGCAGGGCTTCACGGCGCCCGATATCGAGGAGGCGCAAGTAAAGCGTATCTCGATGCGCCATACGGCCAAGCGCTTCGTAATCTCGGACGCCAGTAAATTTGGCATGGTGGCGCCCGTCAAGTTCGCGGACTTCCGCGATGCAACGATTATTACCGCAGGCGAGGTCCCCGCCAAGTACCGGGCAATGGACAACGTCATCACGGTCTAGCGACGGGACAAGGCTAAAACCATTTAGTTTTCTCAATAGAAAAGCGGCAACGTCCATCACGGGCGTTGCCGCTTTTGTTATCTGACGGTTTGTCTAAGTCTGTAACAACTAGACCGTTAAAAGTGGGCCATGTGTTACAGATTGAGATACTTCCGAACCGCGCCGTCCCTTTGTCTCAATCTGTAACATCTGTGACCGATTTTGCCGAGTTACTGTTACAGATCGAGACGAGCTGCCGCAGACGCCCACTCCACAGCACAGACCACCACAAAGGTGCCTGTCCCCTTTCTCAGTGGTGATTCGAACACTTGTTCTATACGTACACATGTTCTATATTATGAGTGTTTGCATCGGACTTAAATTGCAACTAGAATATAGTTGCAGAATGTGAGGCGAGATGACTCGAGCCGATAAACTCATCGCCCAACTGTTTAGCTGCCCTTCGACGTATCGGTATGCCGATTTTTTAAAAGTCATGGCCTCATATGGCTTTGAAATGGACAGCAAAGGCAAGACATCCGGATCGCGCGTTCGCTTCTACAGGCCATCAGATGGCAGGATGTTCGTAATGCACGCGCCTCATCCATCTGACGAATTGACAGCGGGGACCATTCGAAACATCGTTCGCTTTCTGCAAGATGTCGGAGGTAGTCATGAGTAACGTTTTGGCATACAAGGGTTATTTCGCCCCGGTCGAGTTCGATGCCGAACAGCATGTGCTAACAGGTATGGTCGCCGGCATTAGGGACGCAATCGTATTTGAAGGCTCCACGGCTGAAGAAGTGGAGCAATGCTTCCACGACGCCGTCGACGATTACCTTGAGTTTTGCGCCGAGAAGGGCAAAGAGCCCGAGCGGGCTTTTAAGGGCTCGTTCAACGTAAGAACGGGCTCTGAGCTCCATAAACAGGCGGCGCTGGCAGCGGCAAAGAAGGGCGAGTCACTCAATAAGTTTGTGACCGAAGCAATCGCTGCGGCGCTATAGCGTTAACGCATGGGCCCAAACCACCACAAAAGGTGCCTGTCCCCTTTGTGGTGGTTTGTGCGGTGGTTTTGGCTGTCTTATTCTCGCACGGTTAGCGTACCTGGTAGGCGCGGGCGTTTCGCGCCGAGAGGAAGACCGTGG
>USCJ01000150.1 GCA_900553215.1 uncultured Collinsella sp. | reverse complement strand
CGGATCGTAGGCAATGCCGGCCTCGGTGGTGTTGGAGACGATAATCTCCAAATCGTCGGAGACGGCGACCTCCATCATGGCACGGTAGTCGTCCTCGCGATACGGATTGAGGCAGCGGCTGCAGGCGCTGATCACACGGGACTCGTCGACCGTGTTGCCGTTCTCCTTGCCGCGCACCAGCACGGTGTACAGGTCATCCTGAACGTTAATGCCGTCGGCAAAGCCAAAGGCCCCGCTGATGGGCTGGACCATGACAACCTTGCCGTTCCAGCCGGTTGCCTCGTTGCCCATGTCAAAGAAGCGGTCGACAAAGGCGCGCAGGAAATTGCCCTCGCCAAACTGCAGAACCTTCTCGGGCGCGTCCTTGGGCAGCAGGTAGCCCTTGTAGCCGATCTTCTCGAGCGTCTCGTAGCTGATGTTCTCCATCGATGTCTCTCCTTAGATTGCTGTTAGCGTGCAGGCAAAACGGGGGCGCCGCGTGTGGCAACGGCGCTCCCGAGTTCGGTGTGATTCGATGCGGGTTTAAGCCTCGACGGTATCCAGGTCAAAGCCAAAGTAGCGGACTGCGTTGTTGTAGCTGATGTCGCGCACGATGTCGCCCAGCAGCTCCATGTCGGCCGGATACTTGCCCTGCTCGACCCACTCGCCGATCACGCCGCACAGCACGCGACGGAAGTACTCGTGACGCGGGTAGGACAGGAAGGAGCGCGAATCGGTAAGCATGCCCACAAAGTTGCCCAGCACGCCCTCGTTAGCCAGAGCCGTGAGCTGCTCGCGCATACCGACCTCGTTGTCGTTGAACCACCAGGCAGAGCCGTTCTGGATCTTGCCGGCGGTCGGAGCCTCCTGGAAGCAGCCCATCACGGTATCGATCATGGTGTTGTCAATGGGGTTCAGGCTATACAGGATGGTTTTGGGCAGACCCGTGGACTCCTGGATGGAGTTGAGGAAATCGGCCAGCTGGTCGGACGGCGTGTAGTTGGAGATGCAGTCGTAGCCGGTGTCGGGACCGAGCTTGGCGAACATAGCGCGGTTGTTGTCACGCTTGCAGCCAAAGTGCAGCTGCATGGCCCAGCCAAGGCGGACATACTCGCCGGCGACGAACCGCATAAAGGCCGTCTTGTACTTGAGGATCTCGTCCTCGGCAAGCGGCTCGGCGGCAAGGCCCTTGGCAAAGATAGTCTCGATCTCGTCGGCGGTAGCCGGAACGTACATAACGTAGTCGAGCGCGTGGTCGGAAGCGCGGCAGCCCAGCTCGTGGGCAACGTCGTAGCGCTTGGAGATGGCGGCCTTCATGCCCTCGAAGTCGCTGATCTCAACGCCAGCAACCTCGGAGAGATGCTTGCAGTAGTCGGCGAACTCCTGGCCACGTTCGATGCGCAGGGCGGCATCGGGGCGCATGGCAGGAACGACCTGAACGTCAAAACTGTCGTCGGCGGCAATCTTCTTGTGCCACTCAAAGCTGTCGGCGGGGTCATCGGTAGTGCAGATCATGCGGACGTTGGACTGCTTGATCAGGTTGCGGCAGGTAAAGCTAGCCTCAGCGAGCTTGGCGTTGGCAAGGTCCCAGACCTCCTGAGCGGTTTTGCCGTTCAGGACACCCTCGTAGCCAAAGTAACGCTTAAGCTCCAGGTGGCTCCACTCAAAGACGGGGTTGCCCACGCAACGGCCCAGGGTCTCGGCCCACTTCTGGAACTTCTCGCGAGCAGGGGCATCGCCGGTAATGAAGCGCTCGTCGACGCCGTTGGCACGCATCAGGCGCCACTTGTAGTGGTCACCGCCCAGCCAAACCTCGGTGATGTTCTCAAAACGCTTGTCGTCCCAGATCTCCTTGGGAGAAATGTGGCAGTGGTAGTCGACGATGGGCATGCCCTCGGCAAAGTTGTGGAACAGCTCCTCGCCGGTCTTGGTGCTCAGCAGGAAATCCTGATCGTCCATGAAGTTTTTCATCAAACAACCCCTTTGTTGGCGGAGCGGGCGCACGATGCGCTCGTTATCCTCTAGGTGAACGTTCACTATACTAATTCATTGCGACTTAAAAGGTGAACGTTCACCTAACCACCATGGGGTGAACGGTCGATTTTGTCCGTTCAACGGTTGTTGGAGCCGTGACACGCATGCATTGCGGATGGACTAACGTCCCCGAACACCGAACCTGGGCGTTTTTGCTCAGGTGGGTCATGTCTCGGCGTACATTTTTGGGAATATTCAGCATCGGGGCGTACTGCGCACCGTCCTCGACGCCCTATTTGATGCGCATATCGCGCCCGATCGGCATAAAAAAGTGCCTCCGATGGCGATTTACGCCATCGGAGGCACTTAAAACAGTCGTTCTGAGCCTCTTTCGGAACACGCCATTGCTGAATACTCCAAAAAATGCACGTCGCAAGAGGGGGTACCTGACCAAACGGCTAAATTCCCGCAAGCTCGCAGTAGCGGTCGACGTTGCTGGCAAACACCATCTCCACAGCACCCTTCTGCACGGGCTCCGCCGGAGTTTTACCCCACAGCAAATACTCGCCCAAGGTCTTGGCACCACGGTAGGCCAAGCTCACCGGGTCCTTATAGACGATATTGGTAAAAATGCCACGGCGTAAGGCCAGGGCGCTCTCGGGGAACAGGTCGTTGCCGATCACCATGACCTTGCCGGCCTTGCCGCTCGAAACAAGCGCGTCAGCGACCACCTCGGAACCAACGGCAAAAACGCTACAGATGAGCTCGGGAGCATCCGGCGCACTCAAGCGCTGCTCAAGCTCGCGCTCGAGCTGTTTGACTTGCGCATGGGCACCGGCAAGGTCCTCAACCCGCCATGGAATATCGTGCTCGCGCAGGTAATTATGAAAGGCGCGGGCGGTCAGATAGTGCGAGTCGGTATAAGGGTCGCCCGCCAACAGGAGCACGCGGGCGTCAGCCCCAGAAGCGTGGACCAGGTTAGCCGCCTGCTCTGCCATAAGACTGCCCGCCGCGGAATAGTCCGCCAGACTGGCACCCAGGCGATCGAGGTGCGGTCGGTCGCCGTCGACGAGCTCGATCGCCACACCCGCCTCGGCAATCTGCCTCAAGAGTTCGGTTGCGCGGTCATCGCCCGGAACATAGGCAAGCAGACCGTCAATCTTCTCGCCTACCTGCAGACGCTCATCAATCTGCTCGAGCGCATCGGCGTAGCCGCCCACGCCAAATTCTACGCGCTCAACCGTAATGCCCTGATCGATGACCTCCTGCTCAAAGCGGTTGCAGCCTTCCCAAAGGTAACGGAAAAAGTACGCCCCCTCGCGCGATGCGCGGGGCAGGCAAAACACCAGGTTGATATCCTTGCGCCGCAGGCTTGAGGCACTTGTGTTGCGATGGTAGCCCATGGCCTCGGCCTTGGCATTCACCTTGGCACGCACGGATTCGCTCACGCCGGCCTTGCCCGTCAGGGCCTTATGCACGGTATTGATGGAAACGCCAAGCTCGGCGGCTATGTCCTTCATGGTTACGCGAGCGCTCATGGGGTTACTCCGTTATAGATAAGTTGCCAATTAACAGTACAGGTAACGATACCCCAAAATCACTCTTCAACTCGCCGCGCTCTCCCCCAAATGTGCAAAGCGCCCCGCGAACGGATGCTCGCGAGGCGCTTGGATGACGGACCTTACTTGATACCGCGGCCCAAGTCTTCGGCAATTTTGTCCACGCCCTTAAGTGCGGCGCAGGTTTTTTTGTTGGAACAATGTCCCGTGCAAACGCCGCCCTGAGCGCAGTCGGCGCAAGTGCCCTTACGATAAATGCGCACGCACACGGCGACAAACGCAATGCCGATAACAGCCAGTACAACAATATCGATAGGTGCCATAGCAAGCCTCCTCTAGTTAACCACCACTTACTTTACCCCATTCTCCACCTGCCAAAAAGGGACAGGTTTATTTTGGTCGGTTTTATCTGCGGAAACGCCACATCTCCCTCACCAAAAAGCCCGAGTGTCGCTGGGACACCCGGGCTCGTGGAAAGGGGCTGATCCTTATTCGGACTTAAGCGGAAACTGCAGCGGAAGCGGTGTTGGTCTCGTCCTCGTCGGTCCAAGCGTGCTTGGGCATGGGACGGAAGATCTGGAAGAGCATCGCAACCAGCAGTACGATGGCTACAACCGTCCAAATACCAAACTGGCCAAGGACAAGCAGGTTGTAGAACTGGTTGATGAACAGGCCGATCACCCAGGCAAAGGCGCACTCGTAGCCGATGGCAATCGCGGTCCACTTGCCGGAGTCCATCTGGTTGCGGATAGTTCCCATGGCGGCAAAGCACGGGGCGCACAGCAGGTTGAAGGCACCAAAGGCAACGCAAGCGCCCA
>USCJ01000149.1 GCA_900553215.1 uncultured Collinsella sp. | reverse complement strand
TCCTTGTCTTCGTCCTCGTCGCTTTCCGTCTTCTTGGCGTTGTTGTTGGTGCCGTAGAACTTCCAGACGTTATTGTTCTTGTACGTGGGGGCCGTTCCGGTCGGGAACTCCTCGCGCTCGGTTCCGGCCAAAACAGTGTTCATGAACTTCTTAAAGACGGGCAGGTTGGTGCTGTCGCCCAGCAGGTCCGTACCGTACTTTTGGATGGGAATCTCGCCTGCGGAATAACCGGTCCACAGGGCGCATGCCAGTTGCGGCGTGTAGCCGCAGAACCACAGGTTGGTGGTGTTGTCAGTGGTACCTGTCTTGCCGGCATAGGGCTGGTTGACGCTCAGCGCGCCGGCGGCACCCGTGCCACTGCCCTGCATGACGCCGGATAGAACGTCGGTAACCGCGGCAGCCTCGCCTTCGGTGAGCACCTGCGTGGGATTGTCGGTGTGCTGGTACAGAACCGAGCCGGTACGCGAGTCGATCTCGGTGATGGCGATCGGCTGGCGATAATGGCCGCCGTTGGCAAAAGTGGCGTAGGCCGATGCCATCTCGAGCGGCGAGATGGACCCGGTGCCGAGCGTCATGACGGGAACGTCCTCGATATTGTCCTTGGCGGGATCGATGCCGAGCTTTTTGACGAGCGACATGATCTTGTTGTTGCCGATGGCTTCTGCCACCTGAATGTAGCCGGTGTTGGATGAGTATGCCGTTGCCTGCTTAAGCGTGATGTTGCCATGGCTCTGGTTGGCATAGTTTTGTACCTTGGTCGTAGTGCCCTTGGCTGTAAGAGGTGAGTTGCAGTTGAGGGTGACGTTGGGGTTCATGCCGTTTTGGATGGCAGTTGCCAGCGTAAAGGCCTTAAACGTGGAGCCCACGGGGCGCTTTGCCGTAGCGTGGTTCACGTGATTCTCGTCGGCGTTGTAGTCGTAGCCGCCCACCATGCACTTGATGTGGCCGGTCTTGGGGTCTACGACGACCATGCCCATGTCCAGGCCGTCGAGCGAAAGCGTGTCGAGCTGCGAGCGCACAGCCTCCTCGGCCACCTGTTGCATGGTGGGGTCGATGGTGGTCTTGACGGTCAGGCCGCCCTTAAAGAGCACGTCGGTCGAGAACTCCTGCTCCAGCAGCTGCTTAACATAGGCGACAAAGTAGGGCTGCGAGTATACGTCGACGCCGCTGCCCGAAATCTCGGTCACGTTGAGGGTGATGGGCTCGGCCTGTGCGGCATCGTGCTCCTCCTGCGTGATGTGGCCCAGGCGCAACATGTTGTCAAGGACCTTGTTGCGACGGGACAGCGCCAGGTCGGGGTTGACCGTGGGGTCGTACTGCGAGGGCGAGTTGGGAAGGCCAATGAGCAGCGCGGCCTCGCTCAGGGTGAGGTCGGCGGCGCTCTTGGACAGATAGGTCTCGGCTGCGGCCTCGATGCCGTAGGCGCCGTGGCCGTAATAGATGGTGTTGAGGTACATCATGAGGATCTCGTCTTTGGAGTACATGTCCTCCATCTTGACGGCGATGTAGGCCTCGCGCACCTTACGCTCGATGGTCGAGTCGAACTGCTCCTCCTGCAGGATGGTGTTGCGCCCCAGCTGCTGGGTGATAGTCGAGGCGCCTTCGTGCCCGCCGCCGAGGGTTGCCACCGCAGCACGCGCGATACCCCACAGGTCGATACCGCCGTGCTCGTAGAAGCGCTCGTCCTCGACGTCAACGGTGCCCTGCAGCACGTAGGGGGAGACCTCGTCCTTGGTGATGGACTTGCGGTTTTGCGTGTAGAAGCTCGCGATCTTGTTGCCGTTGCAGTCGACGATCTCGGTGGGCTCGCTCACCAGATACGCGTTGGCGTCGGTGTAGTCGGGCAGATCGGACAGCCAGCGGTTGACGTTGCCGACCATGCCGATGCCAAATGCCACGCCCGCAATCAGCAGAAAGCCCAAAAACGAGAGCAGGATTATGGGCAGAGCATGCGTCTTTGAACGGCTGCGTCCCTGTCGTTGGCGAGGACCCATATATTGACCTCCAGGTATGTCGTGCCGGACGGTGGATGTGCCGTCGGGGCAGGATGGACATAAGTTATTACACGATAAACCAAACGGGGCGCGCGAGGCCTCGTGTATGCTGGAAGACGGCATTTTTCAGAGTGAATGCATACCTTGGTAAGGAGTTTGTCGATGGCGATTCGGACGATGGGGCCGAGCGGACAATACGAGACTGGATTGGATGTTGTCAGTGCGGCGCTGCCCGAGCTGCTGGCGCCGGCGGGCGGACTCGACCAGATGCTTGCGGCCATCGCCGCGGGTGCCGATGCCATCTATGCGGGGTTGGGCGGCTTTAACGCCCGTGTGAGCGCCCATGGCTTTACGGATAACGAGTTTGCGCGCGGCTGCGCCGTGGCGCATGCCCATGGCGTGCGTGTGTACGTGACGCTCAACGTGTTCGTGTTTGACGATGAGTTGTCCGACGCGGTGGCGTTGGGAGCTCATGCACTGGAGCTGGGCGCCGATGCTCTGATTGTCGCTGATGCCGGGTTGGCCTGCGCGCTGCGCGCGGCGATTCCCGGGGTCGAGATTCACCTGTCCACGCAGGCGGGCGCTCATAGCGAGGGTGCCGTGCGGCTTGCCGCCGATGAGCTGGGGGTCGACGAGATTGCGGCGCTCTGTGCCACGGGCGTGCCCATCGAGGTATTCTGCCACGGTGCGATTTGCATCGGCTATTCGGGGGCGTGCGAGTTCTCGGCCTTGCGGCGTGGGCGCTCGGCGATGCGCGGCGACTGCACGCAGCCGTGCCGTCTGGCGTACGACCTAGTGGACGAGGCGGGGCAGAGCGTTGTCGCCGTCGAGGGGGATCGTCTGCTGTGTCCGCATGACTATCTGGGTATTGCGCATCTGCCCGAGCTTGTAGATGCCGGCGTGGCGTCGCTCAAGATCGAGGGGCGCATGAAGAACCCCGATTACGTATTCAACGTGGTGCGGGTTTGGCGCCGGGCGCTCGATATGCTGCGCGACGGCGCGTGGGACCCCGGTGCCGTGGAAGAGCTTGAGCGCGAGCTGGGAAGGTCGTTTAACCGTGGGTTTACCGATGCGTACCTGCGAGGGCGTTCGGGTGCCGAGCTGATGAGCTTTGAGCGTGCAATTAACCAGGGCGTGCGCGTGGGGCGCTTGGTCGCTGTGGGCCACGAAGAGGTGACCGTTGAGCTCGATGCCGCCGTGGCGGCGGGTGACACGCTCGAGATTCGGTTCTATCCGGGCGTCGACGCGCGCCCCGATGTGCCCAAGCGCTGGCCGCAGGTGCCCTGCCCGGTGGATGCCGCAGCGGGGAAGCGCGTCGTCGTGCATTGCAAGCGTAAGGTGGACGCGGGCTGCGAGGTATACCTGATTCGCAGCGCCGGCGTGTTGGATCAGACAGCGGCGGTGTTGGAGCGCATGCGGGCCGAGGCGGATGCGATTGCACCCGTTGCGCGCGCCGTTGAGGTGCTGCCCTTTGAGGACGTTGCGGTGGATGGCGGTGCGTCGACGGAGTTGGCGGAGCGCGCGGTTCCCGCTCACATGGTTTTTGCTTGGCAGCTGATGGATGCCGATCCGCGCGGAGAACGCGATTTATCCGACGCCGTTGTGGTGCTGGACGAGGTGTGCCGCACGGGTGACGTTGATCGGACCCGCTCACTTATGCAGCGTGCCGGGCGCGTCGTCTGCCGCAACCTGGGACAGGTGGTGATCGCTCGCGAGCTGGGCATGACGTTTGACGTGGCGGCGCCGGTGTTCTGCGCGAATCGGGTCACGCTTACCTGGCTGCGCGGACTCGGGGCGGGGCGGGTGTACTTGTCGGCCGAGTTGCTCGGCAATGATGCGGAGCGTGTTGCCGAGCTTGCCGCTTGTCCCGGTGTCTTGGGGCCTGTCGATGCCGACCGTTCCGAGCTCATGGCGTGCGAGCACTGCTTGCTGACTGCCGAGGGCGCCTGCGCCACGGATGCAACGGGGCAGATCCGTTGCCGTGACTGCTCGCGCCGTCAGCGGGCGCGCTTTTTGGTCGAACGTGACGGCACGCGTTTGCCGGTCGTTATCGACGCGTGCGGCAGGACGAGGATTTTCCTGTCGTAGGTGTTCGGCCGCGCCGTTTTGGTTATCATAAGAGAGTTTATGAACTTCCAGCACCGCCGTATCCGGTGAGGGTGCTATAGCAAAAGGAGGATACCCAATGCTGTCTGTTGACGAGCAAATGCGTATCATCACCTCGGGTGCAGCGCAGATCGTCCCCGAGGCCGACCTTCGCAAGAAGCTTGAGAAGGGCGAGCCCCTGAACATCAAGCTGGGCGTCGACCCCACCAGCCCGGACCTGCACCTGGGCCACGCCGTGCCGCTGCGC
>USCJ01000148.1 GCA_900553215.1 uncultured Collinsella sp. | reverse complement strand
GGGAGCCGTTCTTTAAGATTTATGACGGTCCGTGTACGGAAGAGGCCGTTGTAAAAATGGCTAAGGAAGCCCAAGCCGAGTATTGCGACATGGTGGTGGGTATTGGCGGTGGCAAGATGCTCGATATCGCCAAGGCCGTTGCGTTTTATGCCGAGTTGCCGTTGTGCGTATGCCCCACGGCGGTTTCGATGGACGGTCCGTGCAGTGCGATTTCGGTGCTGTATCACGAGGACGGGTCGTTCGACCGCTACCTGATGCTCGAGAAGAATCCAGACCTGGTCGTGGTCGATACCAACGTGGTCGCGGCGGCCCCACTGCGTATGACGGTCGCTGGCATGGGCGACGCGCTGGCAACGTACTTCGAGGCGCGTTCGTGCGCCGCGGCGCACGGCACCAATGAGCACGGTGGCGCGCCGGGGCACTTGGCTCTGGTCGCGGCACGTGCCTGCTATGACACACTCATGGAGTGCGGCGTCGCTGCCAAGCGCGACCTCAAAAAGGGCCGTACATCGCCGGCGGTTGAGCGTCTGATCGAGTGCAATATTCTGCTCTCGGGCGTCGGCTTTGAGAGCGGTGGTTTGGCGTTGGCGCATGCCATCGCCAACGGTCTGACGATCCTGCCCGAGTGCAAGGCCATGCATGGCGAGGCCGTGGCATTTGGCCTGGTGGTGCAGCTGCGCCTGGAGCGTGCGCCCGAGCTTGATCAGGTGCTCGAGTTTTGCCAGCGCGTCGGTCTGCCGACCACGCTCGAGGAGCTGGGCCTTAGCGAGATTTCCGATGCCGATCTGCAGGGTGTTGCAAATGCGGTCTTTAGAAACGAGCGTAATATGGCCAACGAGCAGGCCAAGGTGACCAAACAAAAGCTTGTGCAGCTCATGTGCGAGGCATAGTTTGGCTCTTGACTGACCCTGTGCAATCGAGGCGGCGATAGGCCATGGGCTATTTGCCGCAAAGATGCTCCGCATGTAATTTGCCCGAGGCGTGGGCCGATAGCGTATCATTATCTCTTGCTTGTTTGCACTGCTCAGGGAGGGGCCGCGCATGGCGCAGGAACACGATCTGTTTGATGACATTATCGAGATCAGCAAGGGTTTCGACTTTCTTAAAAACCCACTTGGCGGTGTGACCGATGCACTCGATCCGTCGGCGCCGCAGTGGAATCCTGCCGACTACAAGGAGCGCCCGCGCGGCAACACCATTCCGTGCCTGACCTGCAAAAACGAAAAGAGCGGCTGCACCGCGTGCATGGACGTGTGCCCGGTCAACGCTATCGAGGTCGAGGAAGACGCCATTGAGATCCTCGACTCCTGTCGCAAGTGCGGCCTGTGCGCCGCTGCCTGTCCGACCGAGGCGATCATCTCGCCGCGCCTGGCGCCCAAAAACCTGTATGACGATATCGTCTCTGCTGCTACGAGCCACGAGACCGCCTACGTTACCTGCACGCGTGCTCTTAAGCGCATGCCGCGCGAGAACGAGGTCGTCGTTGCCTGTGTGGGCGATATTACGGCCGAGACCTGGTTCTCGGTGCTGGCCGATTATCCCAACGTGAGCGTGTACCTGCCGCTGGGCGTGTGCGATAAGTGCCGTAACACCGGTGGCGAGGACATCCTGGGCGAGGCCATTGCTATCGCCGAGGAGTGGGCGGGCACGGGCATGGGTCTGGAGGTCGACCCCAAGAGCCTCAAGTGCCATAAGCGCCGCGAGTACGAGCGTAAGGAGTACATGGAAAAGATCGCCCGCACCACGGGCCTTACCGTGACCAAACTCAACCCGGCAACGGCGGCACTGGCCTCGGTGACGCAGAAGCTCAAAGCCCATCGCCATCAGATTACTCAGTTGGAGCGTACGCTCAACACCATGTGCGGCACCACGACGACCAAGCGTCGCCGTTCGCTCACGCACGGGCGGCAGCTGGTGCTCTCGACGCTGCAAAACCACCCCGAGCTTGCCCAGAACATGCAGGTGAACACGCCGGAGTGCGATTTTGACAAGTGCACGTCGTGTGGCGAGTGTGTCAATGTATGTCCCACGTTCGCTTGCGATTTGGTGGGAAGCGGCCGCTTTGCGTTGGAGTCCACGTATTGCTTGGGCTGCGGTGCCTGCGTCAAGGTGTGCCCCGAGCATGCGCTCAAGTTGGTTGAGCATGACGCGTCCAATCTGGTCGTCGTCGATCCCGAAGCCGAGGAAAAGGCCGCCCAGAAGGCGAAGGCTCACGAAGAAGCCCAGAAGGTCAAGGCCGAGGCAAAGGCCAAGCTTGACAAGATGCTCGACCAGGTGGAAAAGCTCGCGGACTAGTCAGCGACCCCTTTCTCTGCTTCATTCGTGCCGCCGTGGTGTCCGGGTTCGCCCAGATGCTGCGGCGGCGCTATACTTATGCAGTTTGAAATGCTTGTACCAAAAGGAGCTGTCGTGTCCCTTTCCATCGGTATCGTGGGCCTGCCCAACGTAGGCAAGTCGACGCTGTTCACCGCGCTTACCAAAAAGACCGGCCTTGCCGCCAATTACCCGTTCGCCACGATTGACCCCAACGTGGGTATCGTCGACGTGCCCGATAGCCGCTTGCAAAAGCTCGCCGACATCGTTAGCCCGGGTCGCATTGTGCCGGCAACGGTCGAGTTCGTCGACATCGCAGGTCTGGTGAAGGGCGCTAACGAGGGCGAGGGCCTGGGCAACCAGTTCCTGGCCAACATTCGCGAGACCGACGCCATCTGCGAGGTCGTGCGCTACTTTAAAGATCCCAACGTCATGCGTGAGGTGGGCCGCACGGGCGAGTTCGTCGATCCCGCCGGCGATGCCGACACTATCATGACCGAGCTCATCTTGGCCGACATGGGCACGCTCGAGAAGCAGCTGCCCAAGCTCGAGAAGGAGGCCAAGCGCGACAAGGAACTCATGCCCAAGTTCGAGGTGGCCCGCCGCCTGCTTGCCTGGCTCAACGAGGGCAAGCGCGCCGCATCCATGGAGATGACCGACGAGGAGCGCGCCGCTGCCAAGGGCCTGTTCTTGCTCACCATGAAGCCCATCCTGTATGTGGCCAACGTGGACGAGGATATGCTCAACGAGGACCTGGCGCCCATCGACGGTGTCAAGCCGTTGCCCATCTGCGCCAAAATCGAGGCCGAGCTTTCCGAGCTCGATCCCGAGGACGCCGCCGACTACCTGGAGAGCCTGGGCCTGGAGCAGCCCGGTCTGGACGTGCTCGCGCAGGCCGCCTACAAGCTGCTTGGCCTGCAGTCGTTCTTCACGGCTGGCGAGATGGAGGTCAAGGCCTGGACGGTGCGTCAGGGCGCGACCGCCCCGCAGGCCGCCGGTGTCATCCACACCGACTTTGAGCGCGGCTTTATTAAGGCCGAGGTCATTGGCTACGACGACTACATCGAACTCGGTGGCGAGCAGGGCGCCAAGGCTGCCGGCAAGCTGCGTATTGAGGGTAAGGACTATGTCATGGCCGATGGCGACGTCGTGCACTTCCGCTTTAACGTGTAAGGACGATGCATATGTTTAAATATGGCAAAAAAGCTGGCTACATGGGTATTGCGCTGCTCGTACTTGCGGTGATTCCGCTGGTGGTCGCAGCGTGTGTTATCCCCAACATTGGTCCCGAGGTAGCAACAAAGTTTAATGCTGCCGGCGAGGCGACGCGCTGGGGCAAGAGCTACGAGTTGCTGGCGCTGCCGGTGCTCAACTTGCTGCTGAGCGTGGCGACGTATTTTACGGCGGGACGCCAGGCAAAGAACAATGAGGAGTCCGCCGCCATGGCGCGCATCGTGTGCGAGCGCTACCTGCGAAACGGTTGCATCACGGGTGTGTTTCTCAACGTAATCAACGTCTACTTTATGTATTCGGCGATTACCGGTATGGGCTTTGGCCTGGGCTTTTAGCTTGTGCCTTTAGGCAACGAGCCTGCAAGCATATTCGATGGCTGCTGCGAGGCCGCCGCTCGATCGTGGTTGAAAGACTACATCGGCGGCGGCCTCGTTTTCGTATCCGGCACCGCGGAGGCAGAGCGCGATACCGGCTTCTAAAAGGAGCGGCAGGCCGCGTTGACTGGTTGCGATTACGGCAGCCTGATTGAGTGAGCAATTGTGCGCTTGGCATTGGATGGCAAGTTCACCTTGCGCCGGGCAAGGGACCAGAACAGCGGCGACTCGACTTGATAGCAATGCGAATGCTGTGCGCTCATCGGGCGAAAGACATTCTGCTTCAACGACTACGAGCTTGGGCGGTGCGCTGTTTGTGCGAAGCGTGGCTCGGTACATGCGGACCGAAGAACCCGACATAGAAAACTCCTGTGTATTCGGCAAAACGTAAACTATAGTTTACGTTTTTGTTCAAGACTTTAGTCTGCTGGCCGCGCAGCGGCCAGCTTTAAACCACCCG
>USCJ01000147.1 GCA_900553215.1 uncultured Collinsella sp. | reverse complement strand
TGCAGGATACCCACCTGTTCACCGGCACGGTCATGGAGAACATCCGCTATGGCCGTCTGGAGGCCACCGACGAAGAGTGCATCGCCGCAGCCCGTCTGGCCAACGCCGACGGCTTCATCAAGCGCCTGCCCGAGGGCTACAACACCATGCTGACCGGCGATGGCGCGAACCTGTCGCAGGGCCAGCGCCAGCTGCTCGCCATTGCGCGCGTGGCCGTCGCCGACCCGCCGGTGCTCATCCTGGACGAGGCCACGAGCTCTATCGACACGCGCACCGAAAAGCTCATCGAGCGCGGCATGGACCGCATCATGCGTGGCCGCACCACGTTTATGATCGCGCACCGCCTGTCCACCGTCCGCGACGCCGATGCCATCATGGTCCTCGAACACGGCCGCATCATCGAGCGCGGCACGCACGAAGAGCTGCTCGCCCAGCACGGTGAGTACTGGCAGCTGGCGCATGGCTTAAAAGAGTTGGATTAACCCGGTCGAGCACGATGCTTTGGCCCTTCCGTGCCCCTCACCTCGCCTCAAACCATCACAACATTCGACGTTTTTTGCCAAAAACAGGAAAAGCATCGAATGTTGTGATGGTTTTTCTGCCACTCGACCGGGTGGAATCGCTTTCTTGCGCACGAAGGTGTGCGGACCCGTGGGCAGGGGAATAAGGTTGGTTATCCGACTCCATTGGAGGGCTCATGGACCTGCCGATCGTCCTGTCCCATAAGACTGCCTGGCTGTACCACAACGTGGCGCGCCCGTCCGAGCCGCTCTCGCGAGCAAGCAGCCTATACGATGAGGACTCGCTTGCTAACGAGGCGGAGCCGACTGCGAGCCTGCCCAAATTGGGACTCGATGCCAAGGGGCTGAGGGCTTCAACGGCAGTTGGGATCGTTACCGACTATCTGGTTTCGCTTGGTATTCCACGAGAAGAGCTCGATCATATCGACACGCTCGTCAACTTCGATTTTGAGCGCTCGACGCCGGCTGGATTTAGGTGCCACGTGTTTGGGGCGCCGGTGCCTCCAGGCCATCTTATCGAGGTGGCGGAGGGCCTTCTGGTGGTTGATGAGGCCATGTGCTTTGTCCAGGCGGGTTCGTGGATGAGCGAGCCCGAACAGCTGGAATATGGCTACGAAATCTGTGCCCGATACCATTTGAATCATCTGTCGACGGACGATTATGTCGAGATGGGACAGAGGTATACCGTTGCCGACATGATTGCCTATTGCAATGAGAATCGATCTCGTCAGGGGGCTGTACGCGCGGCCGCCGTACTCAAGCGCGTGCACGATGGCGCGCGGTCGCCCATGGAGACGGCCACCGCAATCATGGTCGTAGCAAAACGTTCCCAGGGCGGGCTGGGATACGCCAAGATCGAGCTCAACCGTCGGGTCGATGTTCCCAGCGAGTTCAAGTATCTCGCTAAGGCTGGGTATTTCGAGATCGACGTATATGCGCCTGCGAGCGGTACGGGGATTGAATACAACGGCTCGGACCATCTTGATAAACAGCGCAGCGCGTCGGATGCGGAGCGCATGACCGTGCTGAGCGCGCTGGGCTTTAGGATGATCGTCCTCACCGGGACTCAGTTTGCCCATCAGCTGCAATTGCACCGGGCGATGAACGCCATCGCACTCGCGATAGGCCTTAAGTGCGACCGAAGCGAAGCGTTCCAAAAGCGGCAGAACGACCTGCGAGAATTCGTGATTCGGCACTGGGACGGCGGTCTTTAGGGGCGCTTTGGTCCTTCTACGGGGTGCCGTGGGCAGGCAAACCATCACAACATTCGACGTCTTTTGCCAAAAACGGGAAAAGCATCGAATGTTGTGATGGTTTGTATGCTGAGGATGGGCTTGGAAAGTCCGTTTTGCTCGAAGCGACCTGTCCTGTCGTACGGGTGTCGGCATGATTCTCCCGTGCGGTATTATGTTTTCCGAAGAATAAAACGCCGCGTGAGGGGAGGGCTGCGTGGACGGGCACGTGCAACATGACGGCTTTGGCCGCGATATCAACTACCTGCGCATTGCCGTTACCGACAAGTGCAATTTCCGCTGCATTTACTGCATGCCGGCCGATGGCGTGGCACCCCGCGCACACGATGAGCTTCTCAGCGCCGAGGAGATTGCCCGCTTTGTGCGCTTGGTGGCGGGGGAGGGCATTCGCCGCGTGCGCCTGACGGGCGGCGAGCCGCTGGTCAGCCGCCGTATCATCCCGCTTATTCGCGACATCCGCGCGATCCCGCAGATCGAGGACATCTCGCTTACCACCAACGGCGCCTTGCTGCCCAAGCTGGCGCCGCAGCTCAAAGACGCGGGGCTTAACCGCGTCAACATCTCGCTCGACACGCTCGACCCTACGCTTTTTGGAAAGATCACGCGCCTGGGTCGACTCGAGCAGACCATGGCTGGCATCGACGCGGCGCTGGCTTGGGGCTTTGAGCCCGTTAAGGTCAACTGCGTTGTGGTGCGCCGACTCAACCAGGATGTGGCGGCTCTCGCGCGTCTGACTATCGACCGTCCCATTCACCTGCGCTTTATCGAATACATGCCTATTGGCGACGAGCACACGAGCTCGCATTGCGCTGTGGACCCGCATGCGCCCGCGCTCAATCCGGCGCTGTGGGATGCGAGCGATACCGTGCCGAGCGACGAGCTGCGGGCGCGCATCAATGCCGGGGCCGCCGCGGTGGGTCTGGGCGAGCTCGAGCCGCTCGACATCAACGACGCTCCTGCCGGTGCGGGCCCTGCGCGCTATTGGCACTTTCCGGGCGCGGTGGGAACGGTCGGCTTTATTAGCGCCATGTCTAACCATTTTTGTGCGAATTGCAACCGTCTGCGCCTGACGGCCGATGGCAACGTGCGTCCGTGCCTGTTCAGCGATGCCGAGTATTCGGTGCGCGACGCCCTGCGCCGTGGTGATGATATGCAGGTACTTTCGATTTGGCGCGATGCCGTCGCCCACAAACCGCAGGAACACGCGATAATTGAGGGCACGCAACGATTTATGTCCCAAATCGGAGGATGATCATATGGCCAAGAGCAGGTACGCCGATGCCACCAAGGCCGCTCGCAGGGCCGCGATGTCTGCCCACAAAGTCACGGCTGCGGCGAATGCTGGCAGCGCCGACGCGTCCGTGCAGCCGACTGCCAGTGCTGCCACCGAGCCCGCCCGTGACGCCCGTCGTGACGAGCTGACGCATGTGGACGCCAAGGGCGAGGTGCGCATGGTCGACGTGTCCGACAAGGCCGAGACCCATCGCATCGCCATCGCCGAGGGCACCATTCTCATGCATCCCGAGACGCAGACCATGGTGCTGCAGGACCGCGCCAAAAAGGGCGACGTGCTTGCCTGCGCGCGTGTGGCGGGCATTATGGCCATCAAGCGCACGAGCGATATCATCCCCATGTGCCATCCGCTGCTCATTACCAAGAGCAAGTGCGACATTGCGCCCATCGCTCCGGCGGGAACGCCTGTCGAGGACGTGCCCGAGGGCTGGGCGCCGGCGCGCGCGGACGGGCAGGTTGGCTTTCACGTACTGGTTACAGCTGGTGTGACGGGCAAGACCGGCATCGAGATGGAGGCCCTGACCGGCGCGAGTGCCGCGTGCCTCACGATCTACGACATGTGCAAGGCTATCGACAGAGGCATGCATATCACAGATATCCGTCTGGTGAGGAAAGAAGGCGGCAAGTCCGGCGTCTTTACAGCGGAGTAATAGAATAGGCGATTCAAAAGCGGCCACGTTTGCATTTCTGCAAAAACGGGCCGTTTTTTACAGAGGATTTCTATGGAAAGACTTGAATAAATATAATCATAAATGTATAATTATAAAATATTGCTGATCTCATCGCTGCCGCATGGAAATCGTTTTCGCATTGTGATTAAGTCCGCTTGTCGGAAAACTGCTTCGATTTAAAATGTTGCGCAAAGGAGATTCAGCCATCGTCCCCTTTCGGGGATATCCTTTGGCGCCGATGTGACCAGCGCCTCTGCGGCGGATTCCGAACATCGCTCCGCCGCTAATTTCAGGAGGCGGATTATGCATAGAAATACAGGAGGTTGGAATGATGAAAAGAGCGGAAATCTTAATCGAAGCCCTTCCCTATATTAAACGGTTTACGGGAAAGACATTTGTCATAAAGTACGGCGGCAGCGTCATGGAAGACGAAACGCTGAAGAAGAAATTTATTGAAGACGTAGCTCTTCTCAAATTAGTAGGAATCAATATCGTCATCGTCCACGGGGGCGGCAAGCGGATCAACGCCATGCTGAATCAGGTGGATCTGGACGTAAAGTTTCAGCAGGGACAGCGGGTGACCGACGAGCACGTCATGAAGATCGTGGAGATGGTTCTCTCCGGTCAGGTCAATAAAGATCTGTCCGCCTGCCT
>USCJ01000146.1 GCA_900553215.1 uncultured Collinsella sp. | reverse complement strand
TCAAAACGGCGGCGCGATGCGCCGCCGTTTGAGTTGGTGGAGCCCCTTTGATCCCGCACTTTTCCGAAAAGGAGACGAATTCCATGCGTCTTGACAAATATCTCAAGGTCTCGCGCCTTATCAAGCGCCGCACCGTGGCCAACGAAGCCTGCGACGGCGGCCGCGTGACCGTCAACGGCCAGGTCGCGACCGAGCTGGGCACCAAGGTCGATGTCGACCACGATCACATCGAGGTCGACGGCATGCCCGTCAAGCTCAACCAGGGCGCCGTGTACCTGATGCTCTACAAGCCGACCGGCTACCTCACTACCATGAGCGACCCGCAGGAGCGCCCTTGCGTGGCCGATCTGGTCCCGCGCGACCGATTTCCGGGACTCTTTCCGGTGGGTCGTCTGGACCGCGACACCACGGGCCTTTTGCTCTTTACCACCGACGGCGACCTGTCGCAGGACCTGCTGCACCCCAGCAAGCACGTCTACAAGACCTACCAGGCACTCGTTGACGGCGAGCTGTCCGACCGCGACCTCACGCCGCTACGCCGTGGCATCGAGCTCGACGACGGCCTATGCCAGCCGGCAATTTGCCGCGTCATCAACGCGCGCGAGGCAGAGGCTGTGGCACCGCAAGGCGTAAAGCCCGGCACCACCGCCGTGGAGGTTATCATCCGCGAGGGGCGCAAGAACCAGGTAAAGCGCATGCTGAGCAAGATCCGCCATCCGGTAATCCGCCTGCATCGCTGTAACTTTGCCGGCCTGGAGCTCAAGGACGTGGCCAAGGGCTCGTGGCGCGAGCTCACCGACCGCGAGGTGCAGATCCTTAAAGAGGGCGGCATCCCGCCCAAGCAGGCGAGCGCCAAGCGCAACGGCAGCAAGCCCCAAGACACGCCCGCCAGCCGCACGCGTCACCACGGCAGCCACGGCTCCGCACCCAAGCGCAACACCTACCGCGAGCGCTACACAGGCTAGGCAACCCGCCGCGTCCCAGCGCCCGCGAACCATACCAGAACGTCAACCATCGAAAGGAAGCATTGCATGATCGTCGCCATCGACGGCCCCGCCGGTTCCGGCAAATCCACCATCGCCAAGGAGATCGCCCGCCAGCTGGGCTTTAACAAGCTCGACACGGGCGCCATGTATCGCGCCGTCACCTTCGCCGCGCTCGACCGCGGCATCGACCTGGACGACGAGGCAGCCATCGACGCCCTCGCCGAGCAGATCGAGATTCGCTTTACCAACGGTACCGGCGAGGACACGCGCCTGACCATTGACGGCCAGGACGCTTCGGCCGCCATTCGTACCCCGCAGGTGGACGCCAACGTGTCCAAGGTCTCGGCCTACCCGGGCGTGCGCGCCGCCATGCTCATTCACCAGCGCCGCGCCGCCGAGGACCGCGATATCGTGGCCGAGGGTCGCGACATCGGCACCGTCGTGTTCCCTAACGCGCAGGTCAAGGTCTTCCTGACCGCCGACCCGCGTGAGCGCGCCCGCCGCCGCGTGCTGCAGCGTCACCAAAACGACGCCCAGCCGCTCACACCCGCGCAGCTCGAAGCCGAGGTCGACGAGACCCTCGACGCCCTTAAGCAGCGCGACAAGCTTGACAGCAGTCGCGAGGTCGCCCCGCTCGTGCCCGCCGAGGACGCCGTGCACGTCGACTCCACCGCCCACACCATCGACGAGGTCGTCCGCATTATCGAGGGCCTCATCAACCAAAGGAGGTAGCCCATGCGCCTGTTTAAGCAGACGCCCGAGGATTACTACAACGCCCCCTACGCCGAGTTCCCGGCGCTCATCCGCGGCACCGTCGTCGTGGTTATGGCCATCCTTTGGGCCTTCTCCAAGCTCATGTGGCGTTGGAAGGTCGAGGACGCTGACCTGCTGTTTGAGCGCCAGGAAGGCCGCGGCAGCGTGGTCATCTGCAACCACACCTCGATGGCTGAGCTCTTGGCCGTGGAGACGGCGCTATTCTTTGGCGGCCGCCGCATTCGCCCCATCTTTAAGTCCGAGTTCGCCAAGAGCAAGATTGTGCGCTGGGCTTTTAGCCGCGTTGGCGGCATCCCCGTGGAGCGCGGTACCGCCGATATGAAGTGCCTGCGCGCCGCCCAGCATGCGCTGCAGCGCGGCGAGGACGTCCTGATCTTCCCCGAGGGCACGCGCATCCGCTCGCGCGAGATCAAGCCCGAGGTCCACGGCGGCTTTGCGCTCATCGCTCAGATGGGCAAGGCGCCCGTCAACCCGCTCGCCATCTGCGGCTGGTCCGACATCACGCCCGCGGGCAAAAGGCTCATGCGTCCCAAGAAGTGCTGGATTCGCGCCGGCAAGGCCGTCTCGCTTTCCGATGCACCGGCCGAGCTCAAGCGCAAGGAGCGCTTGGCTTGGTTTGAGTCCGAGGCCATGAGCCGCGTATACGCCATGCGCGACGAACTGTGCGCCGAGCATCCGAGCAGGTTCTAGCCATGAGCGAGAACGTGACGAACACTGCCGTGACCGCGTCCGACCAGGCAACCGCGCCTACCATCGAGATCGCCGCCCACGCTGGCACTTGCTACGGCGTACAGCGTGCGCTCGATATGGCGCTGGCCGCTGCGCCGCAGGCGGGGGAGTGCAATCAGGTCCATACCTTGGGTCCGCTCATCCATAACCCCATCGTGGTGCGAGAGCTTGCTGAGGCAGGCGTTGGCCTGGCCGAGAACTTGGATAATGCCACAACCGGCACCGTCATCATCCGCGCCCACGGCGTGGTGCCGCAGGTGATCGATGCTGCCCGCGAGCGCGGTCTTACCGTGGTCGACGCCACCTGCCCCTACGTGAAAAAGGTACACGTGGCCGCCGAGCGCCTGGTACGCGAAGGCTACCGCGTGATCGTCGTGGGCGAGCCGGGCCACCCCGAGGTCGAGGGCATCATGGGCCACGCCGGCAATGATGCGCAGGTCGTAAGCTGTTCCGCCGACGCCGATGCTCTGTCACTCAAGGGTAAAGTGGGCGTGGTTGTACAGACCACCCAGACCGCGCAGAACCTCGCCGAGGTCGTGGCCGCTATCACCCCGCGCGTGCAGGAGCTGCGTGTGATCAACACCATCTGCGCAGCCACGAGCGAGCGTCAACAGGCAGCAGCCACACTTGCCAACCGCTGCGACTGCATGGTCGTCGTGGGCGGCAAAAACTCCGGCAACACCCGCCGTCTGGCGCAGATCTGCGCAGACGCCTGCGAGCGCACGTATCACATCGAGGAAGCTTCTGAGCTCAAAGCCGCGTGGTTTACCGACGCTCACCACATCGGCATCACCGCCGGAGCCTCCACCCCGCAAGAACACATCGAGCGCGCCGTCGAGCGCATCAAGGAGCTTTGCCGCTAACCATGGACCAGACCGTACCCGCATACGCCGCCGAGGTGGCCGATTACGGGCGCAGCCGCGACCCCGAGCCGGGTGAGGGCGCGCTCGTAAAGAACGTGCGTCCCGAATCGCCCGCGTGGGATGTGGGTATCGAGCGGGGCATGCGCGTGCTCACGGTCAACGGTGAGCAGCTTACCGACATGATTGTGTGGCTCTGGGAAGCCGACGATGATACCGTCGACCTCGAGGTTTTCGACCCGCGCGACAACAGCGTCACCCCCGTCGAGCTCGACCGCTTCCCGGGAGAGGACTGGGGCCTTGAATTCGATGGTCCCATCTTCGACGGCATGCGCACCTGCGTAAACGCCTGCGTGTTCTGCTTTATGACGATGCTCCCCAAGGGCGGCCGCTCCACGCTCTATATTCGCGACGACGACTATCGCCTAAGCTTTTTGCAAGGCAACTTTGTCACGCTTACGAACCTCACCGACGAGGACGTGCAAAACGTCATCCAGCGCAACATGAGTCCCATGAACGTGTCGGTCCACGCTGTGAGCCCCGACGTCCGCCGTCGTATGATGGGCCGTAACGCCCAGCGAGGCATGGACGTACTCGAGACCATCATGGCCGCCGGCATCGAGATTCACGCGCAGATTGTGCTGTGCCCCGGCATGAACGACGGCGAGGAGCTGGAAAAGACCCTGCGCTTTTGCGAGGAGCACGAGCAAATCACAAGCCTGGGCATTGTGCCGCTCGGTTTTACCAAACACCAAAACCGCTTTAGCTGGTCATACAGCGACAAGCCCGAACTGGCGCGCGAGACCATTGCCATGATCCGTCCCTACCAGGACCGTGCCTACGAACGCTTTGGCCGCCACACCTTCCAGATGAGCGACGAGTTCTATCTGGACGCCGGCATCGATCCTCCCGAGGCAGACTTTTACGACGGCTATCCGCAGTACTACGACGGCATCGGCATGATCCGCTCGTATCTGGACGAGACCGACGACGTGCTGGCTACCGATGCCGAGCGACTGGCCCGCGTCCGCGAGGCCATCGCCGCCCGTGGCCAGCACCTGCTGTGCCTCTCGGGCGCCAGCGCGCGAGACACCGTGGCACGCTTTGTGGAGTC
>USCJ01000145.1 GCA_900553215.1 uncultured Collinsella sp. | reverse complement strand
CAATGGCGTCATAGCTGGCGGCCTTGTCTGCGGAGAAGTCGGCGCAGGAGATGACCTCTGCCTCGGCGCCGGCACCGGGTGCGCCCTCGGCAACGAAGTTTGCCATGGCCTCGGTGTTGCCCGTACCGCTCCAGTAGACGACGGCGATCTTGCTCATATGTTTTCCTTTCGGTTGTGCGGCGTGCGGCCGTGTTTTGTATGCTCTATCGGGTTGCCTGGACAAGTTGTCCCAGGGTGCAGCCCTGTTGATAGATGTAGGTAAGGTATTGCGTGCATGCGCGATAGGAATCGAAGGTCGTGAGCGCCTGCTCAACGTTTGTGTATACCTTCCATGCGCCAAAGACCTTATAGTTTTCGCCATGCTGGACGATGAACTGATGGACGTCGTCGTAGGGGTATCCCAAAAAGTAGCCAATTTCGTGGGGGAACTCACAGGAGCAGCTGTTATTGCAGCGGGCTTGATGGTCCAATGCGCACCGTGCCTGGTCGCAGGCGCATTCCGCGGCGTTAGTGCTCGCGAGCGCGATGCGTGATGCCAGGTGCGCGAGACATATCGGCAGATTGTCGGTGTTGTAGCCCTCCTTGGCGAGCGCCGTTTTGGCGCGCGGGTCCGCAAGGTACGTAGCGAGGCTTTTGCGTCGATATGCGTACACAAGCGCCCCGCAGGGACGCCAGACCAAAACACTCAGGTGGATGCCGAGCGGGTCGAGTTCGTGGTTGCACTGGGCGATGACGTTGAGCAGGCGTGCGCGTCGATCGGCGATCGGCGCGGTCGCACTCGAGCCATCCTGATGGGCATAGATGCCGGGATAGGTAAAAAGCGATGCTGGTTTAATGCCCGCGAGCGTGGGGGAGCAGTTGCGCACGACCGCTGCCTGAAACGTTGGGATGTCTATGGTTCGAGTCATGGTTCCCCTTTTGAGTCCTCACTTGTTAAACAAGGAAAACTTATACACGAAAGTAAGCCTAGGTCAACTAAAAAGTAAGAAATACGAAACTATTTGATTGAACTGACATGAGCTTGGGGTAGGATGGTGACACCTCACGCGGGTATCTCTGAATGAGCTACGAGGAAAGGGGAGCGCATGGAAGATCTGCTTAACCCTGCGAATATCATCGTACTGGCCGTAATTGCCGTCGGTATGTTCTTTGGACTGCGCCGCATTGTCGCATCGACGCGCGGCAAAAGCTGCTGCAGCGATGGTTCGAGTGGCAAAAAAGTTAAAAGGGCCGTGGTGGCCGATACCGACAAATCTCACTACCCCTACTGCGATGAGCTGCTCATTGGCGGCATGAGTTGTGATGGCTGCGCGCACAACGTTGAGAATGCCCTTAATGCGCTGCATGGCGTGTGGGCAACGGTGACGTTTGCGGACCACACAGCGCGCGTGCGCTCGAAGTATCCGATTGGCCGCGAGACGCTTGAGGCCGTGGTAAGGGGCGCGGGTTATTACGTCATGAGGCTCTAGTCGTTCGCATCGAGGCCGAGGCGTTCGATTGGGCTCGGCCGCGCAGCTCCACGTCTTGGATATCGTCGAAGTTAATGGCGATATCCTTAAGTTTGAGCAGCTTGAATGCGGGGAGCACTTCATCGAGAATGCCGGTACGGCTACGATAACCGTACGTATCGTAATAGGTGACGCGAACCAAGTCGCCGCGTTTGAGGCCCTCGAGCTTTTTCGAAAGCTCGAGGGCTTTTTCTTCCGTGAGTTCGCATTTGGGCTCGACAGTGATTTCTTGCTTGCGTACGAGCTCGTAGTATCCCGTGAGAGCGGCGAAGGGCATAAACTGCGCGGCGCGCCCGGCGCGAACGGCGCCGTTGGCGGTGAGTTTGGGGTCGGCGGAACGACGTCTTCCCTCGGGGTCCGCCAGGCGCTCAAATGGTGTCGGCGGCCGTATCGGTTGTTGTTGGGGCTTAGGCACGATGTCCTCCTACCTGATCGTTGCGCTCGCGTGCGGTGGCGCCGGCGGTAAAGCTCAATCCTTTGACCAGGGCGTTCTTGCCGTACTTGCCTTTCACGGCCAACACGGCGCGCGCCAGATCGCGTTCGCGCTCGTCGGCCTCGACGTCGCTGAACAGATCGACGGTAGCGAATTCCTCGGGCATGAGATTGCCAAAGCCCAGGTTGATGCGCTTGATCGGTCGTTTGGGGTCGACAGTCTGCGCCCAGAGCTCATCGAAGTAACCCATGATCTTCTTAAATGAATTGGTGCGCTCGGGCAGTTTTCGCGAGGCGTTGGAGTGCGCGAAGAGTGCGGCATAGCCACCGCGCGGTTTGCCGCCGTGTTCCCCCACAAAGATGCCGTCGATTGCCTGCGCCTCGCGCACCAGGCGACGCCGTTCGTCATCGCGCTGGACGGGCTTGGGCGCACGGGGCGCGAGTTCGGGGCCGGCGGTCGCGGTAGGCTCGATACCTGACGTGCTCGAGCGCAGGTGTCCGCATCCGTCTACATATTGCGCCGTGCCGCTGGCATCGAGTCGGCGTATGTCGGCTCGCTCGCTCGCGTAGCCCACGAAGAGCGAGATGCTGTCACACACCACGTGCTTATCGACCAAGTCCAGTACGGCGTTGTCGACCATCTCGCGCAAGACGGTGTAGGCCTGCTCGTAGGCATAGCCCTTTGAGAGCACCTGTCCTGTGGTGGTTGAGGTTGCCTGCGGGCGATAGGCTTGGATATCGGCGATGGTTGTCGGCTCGCGCCCGAAGGCGTGGTCGATGAGATATTCGGCATTGACGCCGAGTTCATCGTAAAGCAGGTTTTCGTCGAGCGCGGCTACGCCCATCAGGTCGTAGACGCCGTACTTTTCGAGCCGGGCCGCCACGCCGGGGCCGATACCCCAGATATCGGTGATGGGTCGATGCGGCCAGATCTCCTTGCGAAAGGTTTCGTTATCGAGTATGCCGATGCGGCTGGGTACGTGCTTTGCGGTAATATCGAGCGCCACCTTAGCCTGGAATAGGTTGGGGCCGATACCGACGGTGGCCGTGATGCCGGTGCGCGCGAGGACCTCGTCGCGCAACATGCAGGCGAACCCTTCGGCATCGGTGTGGTAGAGGTCTAGATAGGGCGTCACGTCGATAAAGCACTCGTCGATTGAATAGACGTGAATGTCTTGCGGGCTCACGTATTCCAGATAGATGCCGTAGATTTTCGCCGACACCTCCATGTAGTGCTGCATGCGCGGTACGGCCTTGATGTAGTCGATGCCGTCGGGAATCTCGAACAGACGGCAGCGGTTGTGTATCCCGAGGTCTTTCATGGCCTGCGTGATGGCAAGACAGATGGTCGTGCGTCCGCGCGATTCGTCGGCAACGACCAGGCACGTGGTGAGTGGGTCGAGCCCGCGGTCGACACACTCGACGCTGGCGTAGAACGTCTTAAGGTCGATGCAGATATAGGTATGCTGCTCGTGTTCCACGCGTGCCCTCCCATCAAACACATGTTCTTATCGAATACCTGTTCGATAATACCTGCTTGCGCGGACATCGTCAAAACCTGTCAAAAAGGGACTGGTTTGTTTTGGTAGGTATGGTCGTGCGGCTGCATCGGGTTTTTAACGCGGCTCTAAAGAGTGCGAAACAGCTCGGAAAACCTCGCTTCGTAGCATGGGCCTAACGATTGATACCGCCTATACGCACGGAGGGGTTGTGGGAAAGATGGTCAATTATGGGTTTGGTATGCCGACGCGCCTTGTTGCGGATGGAGACGTGGCTCGCTGGTGCGGACGATTGGTCGCTCACTACGGTGGCACCAAGGCGTTGGTCGTGCTGGGTGGCGACAAGCACGCGCGCGATGAGCTTGTCTCGGCGGCACTCGGCTCGCTTGATCGAGCTCTGCTCGAGCGCGTGCTTTTCCGCTGCGGCTCGGTTGAGGGCGACGGGGGAGAGGAGCCGATCGACGAAGCCGTGGCCCTGGCGACCGACGAAGGCGTGGACTTTGTCTTGGCGATTGGCGATGCCGATACTGCCGGCTTTGCACGCGAACTCGCCCGTCGCATGGCGACGCTCGATGCCGGCGAAGACGGCTTTGTGCCTTATGGATGCATTGTCTCGGAGGGCAAGGTGCCTGCTGTCGTGGGCACCGGTGAGGTTCCGGTTTTTGCCATTATCGCGCCCGAACTGCTGGAGGGCATTGGGTCTCCTCTGCGCGAGCTGCTCGGCAGTGTGTGCGCCGCGGCCTAATACTTGCCATAAAGGGACGGGTTATTTTTGGTTGATAAAGCGTTTGACCTGCCAAAATAAACCTGTCCCTTTTTGGTCGGTTGCCGTTTGGGGGCCGATTGGCAACGCTCGCTGATTGTAGTCTTGACCTGCGTTAGAATAGTGGAATCTGAATGTCCGGGCGCATGGAGGCGTGCGCCCGTATGCCGAGGAGGACTTTATGGCAACTGTTGCCGCACCTATCGATGCTACGTCGACTGACGCTTGGAAGGCGCTCGAGGCTCATCAGGAGAAGCTCGAGGC
>USCJ01000144.1 GCA_900553215.1 uncultured Collinsella sp. | reverse complement strand
CCGCGCCCCAATACCGTTGCCCGAAGTTTCGAGCGTATATGGCGTCCGCTATGCCATCATGCGCGTATGGGAATCGTTCTGTCACATACCACGGCACGCGCTGTATACCAAACAGTCAACTCGCTCGCAAGCCACGCGACCGATCCCATATCTATGGAAAAGATCAAGGTGTCTGCGCCGACCACGTCCAACCTGGAAGCGGCGCGAGCATGGCTCAACAGAAAGAATGTCGATTCTGAAAGCATCCATGTGCTGACGTTTTCCAATAATGCCAAAAGGCACCGCAAGGGCTGCATCTGCCACTGCACGCGCTATACGTTTGATGCAGAAAGCTACCTAGAACTCGAGCCGAACGTCTACATCGTCGATATCAAGCTGTGCGCGTTAGAAGCAGCAGCCGACCTCAACCTTTCGGAGCTCGTTGAGTATTACTTTGAAATCTGCGGCTCCTACGCGCTTGGAACGTCCGACGAAACTCAATATCGCGAGCGCCCAGCCCTAACCAGCGTTGAAGAGCTCAGAGCCTTCTTTTCAGAGGCATCGGGGTATCGTGGATCTAATAAAGCACTTAAGGCACTTTCTTATGTACGCGAAGGCTGTCGCTCCCCACTCGAAACGGCGTTTGTCATGATGCTGACAATGCCCAAGTCAATGGGTGGCTTAGCCATACGCGCTATCAAAACGGACTATCCGATCCCAGTCCCCAAAAGATACGCCGCCCTAACGCGACGGACGGTTTTCTACCTCGACGCGCTGCTCGAAAATTCGATGACCGATATCGAATACAACGGCTTTTACCACGACGAGCCCGAACAGCAATCAATTGACGAGGAACGCCGAAACACGCTGCGAAACATGGGATATGCCGTTATCACAGTTAGTCGTCATTCGTTTTTCAAGCAGTCCGCTTTTAGGCGGGTCATGGAAGCGATTCGCATTCGCGAGAAGATATGGCCCGGTCGACTCCCGGATAACTTCGCCATCCTGCAAGAAACTCTTCGTCAATTTGTCTTGCGGCGCTACTTCGAATACGGTCGCCGCGTCCTGGAGACACTCAAAGAAGAAGAGGCCGCCAAGCGCGAAATTGCAAGCCAATATCCGCAAGCTGATGACCCGAGCATCAACGATGTGCCAGAACCCGACGACATGCAACACGTCGGGGCCCTTGCTGAGGAAATCAATGGGCCTTGGGAATGCGACATGTTCGCAAAAATCGATGAAAACCGCACGGAAGACGACACGATTATTGATCTAATTGAGAATTCGCTCTTCTAAAGGCGATCTCTGCGGATGTCCACCTACATTTTTCGACTTATTCGGCCACCGATGTGCCAGATTGGCTGCAGCAATGCTCAATATAACTTTAGATAAAACTGATTCTGCAGGAACTCCCGTAGAGGAAGAACTGATTCTCGCTGTATTTAACACGATAAAGTACAAATATGAACAGTCCTAATGCTTCTCAAGGTGGCTTTCTTAGCATGCTGGCCGAACATCTCGAAATATGTTGGCGAGCATTGCGTCGATGTCTCCCAACCCGCAGAAAATCGCAGAGGCGGCAAGCAGTCATCGAAGTTAACGTAAATTGTATTGACATATGAACATGCGCTCATATAATTGGAAATAAGTTATATGAGCGCATGTTCATATGAAAGGATATTGCAATGAGCATCCGCGGCGACGAAACGAAACCAGACATCGAGGCCACCGAGCCCGTGATCCCCACCACCTGCTCGCCCGAGGACCTTCCCGACGAGGAGCTTCTCTACGACCTTGCCGACCTGTTCAAGGTCTTCAGCGACACCACGCGCATCAAGATCCTCTACGCCCTCATGGGCCGGGAGCTCTGCGTGGCTGACATCGCCGAGGCGACCGCGACCTCGCAGTCCGCGGTGTCGCACCAGCTGCGCACGCTCAAGCAGTCGCACCTGGTCAAGTTCCGCCGCGACGGCCGCAATATCCTCTACTCGCTCGCCGACGATCACGTCTACACCATGCTTAACCAGGGCATGAGCCATATCTGCGAATAGCAATCAACCACGGTATCAGCGCGGCCGGCACCCAGACCGCTAACACAGGGAAAGGAACCCACCATGAAAAAGCAGTTCAAGCTCGACGAGATCGATTGCGCCAACTGCGCGCGTGAACTTCAGGACGAGCTGGCTAAGCTCGATGGCGTCAAGTCCGTTTCGGTCAACTTTATGACCCAGAAGCTGACGCTCGAGGCGGACGACGCCGAGTTCGACGAGGTCCTGGACCGCGTCGTTGAGTTCACCGCCGACGCCGAGCCAGACTGCGAAATCATTCTCTAACCCGCGCATACGTTGACCTGCAAGGCCGCGCTTGCCGCGGCCTTTGCTCGCGAAATTATATGAGCGAGTGTTCATACACTCAAATGGGAGGTTTGAATCATGGCAGCCGCCGATCCCAAAAAGAAAAAGAAGAAGCGCAAGAAGAAAGAGTCCCTTGAGCACAAGCGCAACCGTATCCTGGTAGCACTAGGCATTTTTGCGGTGGTGTACGCCCTCGACGAGCTCGGTACCCTTACCGCCGCATTCGGCACCCCGGGTGACATCTACGCCAGCTTCGTGCTGTTCCTGGTGCCGTTCCTAATTGCCGGCTACGACGTGCTCCAAAAGGCGTTCAACAACATCCGCCGCGGCAAGGCCTTCGATGAGAGCTTCCTCATGGCCGTCGCGACCATCGGCGCGTTTGCCATGGTGCTCTTCCCCGACACCGACCCGCACATGGCCGAAGGCGCCGCCGTCATGCTGTTCTACCAGGTCGGCGAGCTGTTCCAGGCATACGCGGTGGGCAAGAGCCGCAAGTCGATCAGTGCCATGATGGACATCGCGCCCGACTACGCTAACGTCGAGCAGCCCGACGGCACGCTCGAGCAAGTCTTCCCCGATGACATCGCCGTCGGCACCGTCATCGTCGTCAAGCCTGGCGAGCGCGTGCCCATCGACGGCATCATCGTCGAAGGCGAGACACAGCTCGATACCGCCGCCCTTACCGGCGAGTCGGTCCCCCGCCCGGCCAAAACCGGAGACGATATCATCAGCGGCTGCATCAACATGACGGGCCTCATCCATGTGCGCACCACCAAGCCATTTGGCGAGTCCACCGTCGCGCGCGTCCTGGAGCTTGTGGAAAACGCCAGCGAGAAAAAGGCACGCACCGAGAACTTCATCACGCGCTTTGCCCGCGTCTACACCCCCGCCGTCACCGGCGCTGCCGCGGTGCTCGCGCTCGGCGGTGGCTTGGTCACCGGTGCCTGGTCCGACTGGATTCTGCGCGGTCTGACCTTCCTGGTCGTCAGCTGCCCGTGCGCCCTCGTGATCAGCGTACCGTTGAGCTTCTTTGGCGGCATCGGCGGCGCGTCCAAGCTGGGCGTTCTCATCAAGGGCTCCAACTACCTCGAGACGCTCGCCGATGTGGACACCGTCGTCTTCGACAAAACCGGCACGCTCACCAACGGCACGTTCTCGGTCGTCGCGGTGCACCCCGAAGCCGGCTATACCGAGCAGACGTTGCTCGAAGTCGCCGCCCTTGCCGAGTCGTTCTCCGATCACCCCATCGCGCAGTCCGTGCGCGACGCCTACCAGGGCGAGGTCGACCCCAAGCGCGTGAGCGACTCCGCCAACGACGCGGGCCACGGCGTGACGGCAACCATCGACGGCAAGCACGTCGTCGTTGGCAACGCCAAGATGCTCGCCGCGGCCGGCGTTGAAGCACCGGACTGTGAGGTTGTCGGCACGATCCTCCACGTGCTCGTTGACGGCGTGTACGCCGGCCACATCGTGATTGCAGACACCGTTAAGGCCGATGCGGAGCAAACGATTCGCGACCTGCATGCCGCCGGTATCAACCGCACCGTCATGCTCACGGGCGACCGCGAGGAGGTTGCAGCGTCTGTGGCCAAGCAACTCGGTCTCGACGAGTTCCACGCGCAGCTCCTGCCGGGCGACAAGGTCGAGCGCGTTGAGGCGCTACTCGCGGCCGAAAGTGGCAAGGGCAAGCTCGCCTTTGTCGGCGACGGTATCAACGACGCTCCTGTGCTTACGCGCGCCGATGTGGGCATTGCCATGGGCGCCATGGGCTCCGACGCCGCGATCGAGGCCGCCGACGTGGTGCTGATGGACGACAAGCCGTCCAACATTTCCCGCGCGATCCGCGTGGCGCGCAAGACCATGTCGATTGTTTGGCAGAACATAATCTTTGCGCTGGGCATTAAGCTGCTGATCCTTGTGCTGGCAGCGCTGGGTATCGCCAATATGTGGCTTGCCGTCTTTGGCGACGTAGGCGTGGCGATCATCGCTATCCTGAACGCCATGCGCGCGATGGGTGTCAAGAACCTGTAGCGCCTGTGGTCCCTCCGGCCGGGACCGGGCTTGGTTTTTGAAAACGTCCTCGACCAATGAAGCGCCCCCGTTCTGCTCCTTCGGAGCTACGAACGGGGGCGCTTCTG
>USCJ01000143.1 GCA_900553215.1 uncultured Collinsella sp. | reverse complement strand
GGGGTACCCTCCACCGTGGCGAGGTACCAGGCGGGGACGCTGGTGAGGTAGTCGACGATAAGCTCGTTTCCGGTCATTTCGGGGTCCTTTCTCGGGAATGTGGCTTGTCCGCGTGGGGCTGGAGGCGGTGGTGCCGTGCTCAAACAGCATTGAAGTGCAGGGCTCTTCGAGGGCCACTGACGTTTCTGTATGCACTTCAATGAACTGCGCGCGGCACCCCCTCCGCCAACTCCCGACCGGACAACCAGGATTAGTCCTCAACCTCCACGAGCTCGATGTCGAAGTTCAGGTCTTTCCCCGCCAGCTCATGGTTCATGTCGAAGGTGACAATGCCGTCTTCGATGGACTGCACGAACACAGGGAAGGGCTGGCCGCCCGGGCCCATCATGTAGACGGTCTGGCCGACGGGCAGCTGGTCGGCGTTGGGGATCTGATCCACGGGCACCTTCTGCACCATGGCGTCGTCACGCTCGCCATAGGCCTCGGCGGCGGGGATGTGCACGGTCTTCTTCTCGCCCACCTGCATGTCGACAACAGCGGCATCGAAGCCCTTGATCATCTGACCGGCGCCGCAGGTGAACTCCAGCGGCTCGCCGCGATCGTAGGAGCTATCGAACTGCGTGCCGTCGTCGAGCGTGCCGCGATAATGAGTCTTGACCTTCTTGCCCTGGTTGGACATGGTAACCTCCGTGATAAGGGCGGCGCACAACGCGGGCCGCCGTGAACATATGGCGCTAACTATACCCTAGTCATACAATTCAAAGACAGTTTGCAAAGAAACGCTGCAACCGGAGGAACCATGGCATATCCCGTATTCGACCTACACTGCGACACCGCCGACCGCATCGGCTGGGCCACGCTCGATCTCGACCTGCGCTTTACCGCCGGCACCGACGGTTATTTCCCCGGCGACGAAACGCATCCGCAAGATTTCGACCTCATCGAGGGCAACGCCTGCGCCATCTCGCTCGCAAAGATCGGCAACACGCCGTGGGCACAGTGCTTCGCCACGTTTGTCCCCGACGAGATTCCCGCCGCCCACGCCGCGCGTTTCCAGGCGCAGATCATGGCGCACATGAGCGGCCAGGCCATGCTCAATCACGACCGTATGGTCAACGTGCGCAGCGCCGCAGACATTCGCCCCGCGCTCAAAGACGGCAAGGTCGCCTGCATCCATACCATCGAAAACGCCACGTTCTTTGCCGAGGACCCCGCGCTGATCGAAGTGCTCAAGAGCCTGGGCGTACTCATGTCCTCGCTTAGCTGGAACGCGCAGGGACCGCTCGCGAGCGGCCACGACACCCACGCCGGCCTCACCGCCGCCGGCATCGAGGCGCTTACGCAGATGGAGCACGCCGGCATGGTGCTCGACGTCTCCCACCTCAACGATGAGTGCTTTAACGAGGTTGTCGCCCGCGCCACGCGCCCCTTCGTCGCCAGCCACTCCAACTCCCGCACCGTCTGCGGCGTCAAGCGCAACCTCACCGACGACCAGTTCCGCACCATTCGCGACATGGGCGGCATCGTCGGCCTCAACTACTGCAGCGAGTTCCTATCCAACAGCGCAACCGACGAGACCGCCGCGGACGTCACCTTCGACCAGCTGGCGGCGCATATCGAACACTGGCTTGACCTGGGTGGCGAGGACGTCATCGCGCTCGGCGGCGACTGGGACGGCGCCAAGGTACCCGCCTTCCTCTCCGATGCCAGCAAGATGCCAGAATTCCAGAACATGCTCTCCAAGCACTTTGGCAAGACCGTGATGCAGAAGCTCTGCAGCGACAACGCACTTGCCTTCTTTGAGCGTTATTAATTTCACATCCCCTGAGCGGGCCGGCATGCCGAACGGTCGACATGCCAGCCCGTCCCCAATCTGAAGGACCGCTTTTGACGCAGCAGTTTACGATTTCCGTATCCCGACCGGATGGGACGCCCATCCCCGTCGTCGTTACCAAAAAGCGCGTCAAGAACTTCAACCTACGCGTCACATCGAGCGGCGAGGTCCACGCCAGCGCACCGATCGGCGCCAGCCGCGAGCGTATCGAAGCGTTTGTGAAGCGCAACAGCGCCTGGATTATCAGCCGACTTGTCCAGCGCGAGCAACGTCAGGCGACGGCGCGAGAGCCGCGCAGTCCCTCGTCCATCATTGCGCTTTGGGGCAAGCCCATCACGGTACAGGACGCGCTCGATCATAACTTTGCATCACCCGCACCGCGGCCCAAGCAGGCCACCTTCGCAAGCTTTATGGGTGCCGACGAATCGGACGAAAGCCCACAGGCCAAGCGGCGCGCAATCCTCGACGGCCTAACGTCCGACGAGCTCCAAGCCCACATCGACCAGCTCTACGCGTCCGAGGTCACCGCAGCGCTACGCGACATCGTGCACGCGTACGAAATCGCAATGGGCGTCACCGTGGCCCGCGTCTCCGTGCGCAGCATGAAAACGCGTTGGGGCTCCTGCACACCCAAAACCGGCGCCATTCGCATCGCGCGCGAGCTCGCCGCCTACCCTGTCGAATGCCTCGACATGGTTGTCGCCCACGAGCTCGTCCATCTGCTCGAGCCGAGCCACAATCAGCGCTTTCACGCCCTGCTCGATACGTACTGTCCCAACAATAGAGCACTGTCTCAGCGGCTCAAGCAGCCACCCCTCAACAAGCTCTAGCGTCGACTAGCGCACGCGCTCGATCTCGACACCGCAGCTTGCCAGGGGCAGGCCAACAGGAGCCCACGGCTTATCGAGCTTTATGCGCACACCAAGCAGCAGGGGGTAACGACGCAGCAGCATCTGGGCCACACCCTCGGCTGCCGCCTCGATGAGTTTAAACGTATGCTCGCGCAGATAGCCATCAACATCGTGGCACACCGAGCCGTAGTCAATCGAGGCATCCAGGTTATCGTGCTCCCCCGCCGCGCGCAGGTCGGCATAGAGCACCAGAGAAACGATGAACTTCTGACCCAGCGCGTTCTCCTCGGGATACACGCCATGGTTGGCAAAAACCTCAAGGCCGTCAATGACAATACGATCGGCATGGCGCAAATCGTCATAGCTCACATGGGGCACCGCCGTTGCGGTGGATATTTCGCCCCTTCCACGGCGGGCGAGCTCGGCGCCTTCAGTCTTGGTTGCATTCTCGGGCAGTTTCTTGTTACTCATCGCGATCGTCTCCTTCGTTTAGAACCCCGACCGCGCAAATTAACTACACGCGAATCGACAGGTTCTTTTTATCATCGCTCCAGTTGCAAGCATTGCGCGCGGGGCATGCAAAGCAGGCGCGCGACGCTTTGTCGGCTGCATAGAGCAGACGCTCAAGCGGTTGGCTGTTCACGCGCAGCTTTCGATGGCCCAGAATGGCCGTCTTAATGGCTGCGGCATCGGCCGGCTCAAACGCCACGTCATCGGGCATGCCACCGAGAATCGCATCAGCGACGCGTTCACTTGCAACATCATGGGATATACCCGATTCATACTGTTCATCTTTGCCGATATCGTGAAGAAGTGCCGTGGCATAGATGACCTCGCGGTCAAATTCGAGCTGCTCCTCGAGATTCTTGATCCACATAATGCGAGCGACATCGAGCAGATGGTCAATACCGTGGCGGCAGAAGATGCGCCCCGATTCCAACTGTGCAATGTTGCCCAGGTGCCGCCGGAACAGCCCGTTGGCACAAATGTAATCAATGCGAGGCATGGCGCCAAAGGGGGCCAGGCCCGAAGCCATAAAGCCGCGACGCGACGTCCCCTCATCGGTCTTCGATGTAAAGTCGTTGACGACTCTCATGGTTAGCGGCCCAACATCCTAAAGAAACGCTCCTCGAGCGCGGGATCGGTCTCAAAGACGCCGCGGCGAGCGAGCGTCACGGTCTTGGTGCCGGGCTTTTGCACGCCACGCATCGTCATGCACATATGCTCGGCCTCCATCAACACAATCGCTCCCTGGGGAGCGAGATAATCCATGAGGGCATCGGCAACCTGTGCACACAGTTGCTCCTGCAGCTGAAGACGGCGGGCATAAACCTCAACCGTACGGGCGAGCTTGGAAAGCCCAGCCACCCGACCGTTAGGGATATAACCAATGGCGGCCTTGCCATAAAACGGCAGCAGATGATGTTCGCACAGCGAGTAGAACGTGATGTCGCGCTCGATAACCAAATCGTTCGAAGCGACGGCAAAGGTTTTGGACAGGTGTTCCTCGGCACTCTGGTCCATACCGCCGGCGATCTTACCATACATACGGGCAACGCGCGCCGGGGTCTCCAGCAGGCCCTCACGAGTTGGGTCCTCGCCTATGCCCTCAAGCAACAGCTTAATGGCGGCCTCGACTTTTTCCTGATCGACCATCTGGGCCTCACTTTTCCGATTTCACGTTCGCGCTATGGTACCACGCCCTCCGGCATCGACCACAAGCTACATAGTATGGGTCGAATAGACCGGATCATCACGCCAAAGTTCAACCGCATCACAAAGCGCAACGCCCTCGCGCTCACCACGGGCGCGCGTA
>USCJ01000142.1 GCA_900553215.1 uncultured Collinsella sp. | reverse complement strand
GTTTGGCAGGGCGTTGCCTTGTGGCTGCGCGAGCGCATCAATCGGGGGCTTCGTGTGGTTCCGATCTCGCTTAATGTGTCGCGCGTGGATATCCTTGCCTGCGACGTTGCCGAGCATATGGGAGCGCTCGCCGCCCAATACAACCTGCCGCCCGAGCTCATGCGCATCGAGATCACCGAGACAGCTTATACGGGAGAGTCCGAGGCCGTGGATAAACTAACGGCCGACCTGCACACCCGCGGCTTCTCGACCTATATGGACGATTTTGGCACCGGCCAGTCCACGCTCGCGATGCTCAAGAACGTCAACGTCGACGTCATCAAGCTCGATCGCACGTTTGTGCCCGATAACGGCGATGAGGGCCGCAGCGTGCAAATCATCTCATCAATGCTCGAGATGGCGCAGTCACTCCATCTGCCCGTTGTGATCGAAGGCGTCGAGACGGACAAGCAGGCAAACATGCTGCGCCACATGGGCGCCCGCTACGCTCAGGGATTCCTCTACTACCGCCCCATGCAGGCGGAGGATTTTGAGGCATTGCTCGATGGTGGCGACAACAACTAATACGCTCGCACGCAAACGCCACCGTCGAGGGGAGCGTTTGTTCCCATGAGCTAACTAATACTCCAATCTAAACCGAATTGGGAGTAAGATACAAACCATTGTTCCATCCAAGGAGGCAATCCATCATGAACGAGTCGTATCGCCTGGGCGAGCAATCAATCATCGCTCATCTTCAGCGACTTGCGAACGGGGCCTCAACCACCGAGCTCGATGTTGCCGCGCTGCCCCCGGAGCTGCGTGCCATCGGTGAGCAACTGCAGAAAACGCTCGCCATCCTGCAACAAGAACGCGAGCTGCTTGAGCACGGCGCCTATATCGACTCGCTCACCAATCTTGGCAACCGTGGCGGACTCGACCGCCATGTCGATCAGCTCTGGCGCAAAGGCACCCCCTTCACCTGCGCCTATATCGATATCGACCGCCTTAAGCATTGCAACGATAAGTTTGGCCACGCCGAGGGCAATCGCTACATTCTGAGCATCTGCCGCGCACTCACCGAGACAATGGAGCACGATGAGTTGCTGTTCCGTATCGGTGGAGACGAATTTGTACTTATATCCCCCACGACAGACGAAGCCGAGCTCGAGCAGCGCCTGGAGCGGACGCGTGCCAATCTTATCGAGGCAACATCGGACGGCAAGGCGCCCATGATCGCCAGCTTTAGCTTTGGCTGCTCGCGCGTCGACCCACTTGCAGGCGATACGCGTCGCCAGATGACAAAGGACGCCGACCGCAAAATGTATCGCTACAAGCTCATGTACCGTGTGCAACAACCGGAAGAAGGCGATGCGCTGCAACGCCCGATCACCGAACAACCCCCCCCTGCAACGACCGAGTGTTCCAAGCGATCTCCATGAGCTCCGAGACACGCTATCCGTTCATCATTAACCTCGACACCGGCGAATCGCAATGGTCGGTTAATGCCGTGCGCGATTTTGACCTACCCTCCCAGCATCCCTACAACTCGCTCGATATATGGCTTGCCCGTGTTCACCCCGAAGACCGCGACAACGTACGTGCCGAGCTCGATATGGTGGTAAACGGCACGTGGCACTTCCACTGCATGCAGTATCGCGTCATGAATACCGCCGGAAAATACGCGCTTTGCGACTGCACGGGTTACCGCCTGGACGGCACCGATACCGAGCCCAACATGTATGTGGGCATTGTCACCAACCGAAGCTTGGCAGATACGACCGATTCCGTGACCGGTCTGGGCGATATCCACGCCCTGGTCAACGCCATTGGCGAGATGCGTCGCGTGGCACGAAACGCGGGCTTGATCGCCATTAAAATCGACGAAATCGCACAGGTCAATGCCCGCTTTGGCTTTGATGCAGGCGACCGCGTTTTGGCAGAAAGCGCCGCCTGCCTCATGGATTGCTCGCGCGGCAAGGGTCGTCTGTTCCGCTCGACCGGACCGATGTTCGTGGCGCTCTTTGACGAGCTTGATCCCGAAGAGACCGACGCGGTTGCAGACGAAATCGAACGGTTCTTGGGATCGCCCGTGCTCCTTGGCTCATTTGAATATCAGCCGCCCCTTCGCGTGGCGACGCTTCATCTGGACGCCGTCGACCGACAGCCCGTTTCCATTTTGAACGAACTCAATGCGCTGATTAAAGAGGCGCCGCAGGTACCGGGCACCAAGCTGGACTAGCGTTATGGGGCGCATGATGGTTAATTTCCGATCTCAACCGACCACATTGGGCAAATAGGTCGTACCCGCAGTTAGCCGAACGTCCCCGCAGTCCCTCCCGGGGCCCGGGGGCACCGTTTCGATACTCTTGGTTTACTTTGCCTGATGCAAATAAGTGCTCAACAAGATAGAACCTATCCCCCGCCACGGATATGCCCTCGAGTAAATCTGTTAAGCCAAGCCTACCAAATTCTATTGACAATTGGCTGCATTGGTCCATTTTGTCGTCCAGCCACTTCCGCTGGCTATCGCCTCATAAACACAAACCTAACGAGCCGCACGAACGACAAAGAGGCCAAGCTGAACAGAAGTAGAACCAAAACTTCAAAAACGCTGGTATTCCAATCGCGTACCCAGCCCTCTACCGCCCACAAGAAAAACAGCAGCCCCATCCATAACGTCACAGAAGAAATCAGCTTTGCGTAAGGGCGTATATCTATCTCGCTCTCCCTTTTTGTGACATCATATCCAGCAATTGAGCAGAGCCATCTTCCTCTTCGGTATTGGATTGAAAGGACAATCAAGGCAATCGAAGTCATCAAGCAAACAGCATCCTCTGTTTCCATAGAGTTTCCTTTGCTTTCCATCCTAGTTACGCATTCACAATCGAATCAAACCAAGTATGAATTACTCGATAGCAACCGCCTTAGTATAAACCATAGCCGCCGCAGCAGCAGCCCGCCTTCCAAGGCCTCAAAGCTCGCCATCGAGGGCGACCCGCCCAGACCCCTTACAATCTGCTCGCACGAGGCCCCGCACTCCAACATCCTCTGGACCGTATCCCGCTCGTACCTGGTGAGCGTGCCTGCCGTGGGCCCTCGGGGCCGGCATCGTGCCCCACGCCATCTGCCCGCTCGTGCGATAATCCTCTGCAGAGGTCACCGACAGCAGAGGGAGTTTGTGATGAAGGTTCTTTTGGTCAATGGCAGCCCCAAGGCAAACGGCAACACGGCCCGCGCACTCGCCGAGGTCGCCGAGCGGCTTAACGCCGAAGGCATCGAGGCCGAGATGTTTCAACTGGGCGCCAAGCCCATTCGCGATTGCATTGGTTGCGGCCAGTGCGGCAAGCTCGATTGCCGTTGCACCTTTGACGACGATGTGGTCAACGAGCTGATTGCCGCTGCCGAGCAGGCAGACGGCTTTGTCTTTGGCTCGCCCGTCTACTACGCACATCCCAGCGGACGCATCCTCTCGGCACTCGACCGCGCATTCTATGCAGGCAGCAAGGCCTTTGCGCACAAGCCGGGCGCCGCTGTCGCCGTTGCCCGTCGCGGTGGCACGTCGACCACCTTCGATGTGCTCAACAAGTACTTCACCATCAACCAGATGCCCGTGGTGGCATCCACCTACTGGAACAACGTCTTTGGCGCCATGCCGGGCGAGGCCGCCCAGGACGCCGAAGGCCTTGCCACCATGCGAAACATCGGCAAAAACATGGCCTGGCTGCTGCGTTGCATCGAGGCGGGAAAGTCCGCCGGCATCGAAGCGCCCCAGGCCGATCGCGCTAGGACCAACTTCATCAGGTAGAACGGCGGAACCAAACAATGAACGTGCAGATCTTCGGTACCAAAAAGTCCTTCGATACCAAGAAGGCGCAGCGCTATTTTAAGGAGCGCCGCATTAAGGTGCAGTTTATCGACCTTAAAGAAAAGGAGATGAGCAAGGGCGAGCTCACGAGCGTGATGCAGGCGGTCGGCGGTATCGACAAGTTGCTCAACCCCAAGGCTAAGGACGAGGAGACGCTCGCGCTCATCCAGCACCTCACCCCTAGCCAGCGCTTCGACAAGCTGCTCGAAAACCAGCAGGTCTTGGCCGAACCCATCGTGCGCAACGGCAAAAAGGCCACCGTCGGTTATTGCCCCGATGTATGGGGAGCCTGGGAGTAGCCTGTGTTATTTGCCGGCGCGTGGGTATAAGAGCAGGCGTTTGGCATATGATTCAACTGTAAGCCATGTCTAACAAAGGAGGGCACATGCCCAACAAACCCGTGAAGATCATCATGCTTACCGGATACCTCGGTGCCGGCAAGACCACGCTGCTCAACCACATCCTCGCCAACGACGGCGGCATCCGCGCCGCCGTGATCGTCAACGATATCGGCGAGATCAACGTCGACGCCAGCCTCATCGCCGACGGCGGCCTTTCCGAGACCGACGACCTTATCCCGCTCACCAACGGCTGCATCTGCTGCACGCTTTCGGACGACCTGGCCAACCAGCTGCAGGGCATCGCCGATTCGGGCAAGTTCGACTACATCATCATCG
>USCJ01000141.1 GCA_900553215.1 uncultured Collinsella sp. | reverse complement strand
GAGCCGCGAAAACCGCCTGGTGTCCATCGTCGCGACGGGGGAGAAGACCGTCATCTACGTTAACTCGCGTGATCAGTCCGTGGCGCTTGCCAAGACGCTACGCAAACGCGTTCCCGACTACGCGTCGCATATCGCCTTTTACAACGCGGGCCTTACGCGCACCGACCGCCATCGCGTAGAGGAGGCGTTTCGTGACGGATGCCTCAGCTGCATCGTCTCGACCTCTGCCTTTGGCGAGGGCGTCAACCTTCCCGATATTCGCCATGTCGTGCTCTACCACATGCCGTTTGGCGCGATTGAGTTTAACCAGATGAGCGGCCGCGCCGGTCGCGATGGCCAGCCCGCCGTGATCCACCTGCTCTATTCGTCGCGCGACGCCCGCATTAACGAGCGCCTACTCGACTGCTATGCGCCCGAGCGCGACGAGCTCGTCACGCTCTATCGCGCGCTGCAAACCATGTGGCGCTCCAACCGCGGCAAGACCGGGGACGATTCCTTTAGCGCGAGCGATATCGACATCGCGCAGATGTGCCTTGCCATCGATGCTCGCACGCCGGTCGACGAGCGCTCGGTGGAGAGTGGCCTGGGAATCTTCGAAGAGCTTGGTTTCTGTCGCGTTTCGGGGTTTGACGACACCCGTCGCATCGCGATGGCCGAAAACCCCGGCCGTGTGCAATTGAGCAGGTCAATTCGCTATTTGGAGGGGTTGCGTTCGCGCATGGAGTTCTCGGCTTTCCGGAGTTGGGCGCTCGATTCGTGCGCTTCTGATATGCTAGCCAAAGTTAACCGCCCGATCGTACCGCGGGCCTAGGGGAAGGGGACCTCGATGGATGCCGCAGCCCGTACCGCCCATGATTCCACCCTCCAGCCGTTCTCGGAGATGGAGCACTATAAGCATGCCGATGAGCTGCCGCCCGAGATTATGGCGGACAGCTACGACAAGCTGGAGCGCCTGTGCCTCAAATATATGAATGAGGACGACTTTTCTAAGGTGGAGCAGGCCTATTGCTTTGCTGCCGAGAAGCACTGCAACCAAAAGCGCCGCTCGGGTGAGATGTACATCAACCATCCCGTCGAGGTGGCCATCATTTTGGCCGATCTCAAGATGGACTGCGATGTGGTGTGCGCCGCGCTGCTGCACGATACCGTCGAGGATACCGAGACCTCGCTTGCTGATGTTTCCGGCCTGTTTGGCGATACGGTGGCCGAGCTCGTCGATGGCGTGACCAAGCTCACCAACATCGAAGTCGACAGCATGGACGAGAAACAGGCGCTCACGCTGCGCAAGATGTTCCTCGCCATGTCCAAGGACATCCGCGTTATCATCGTCAAACTCGCCGACCGCCTGCATAATATGCGCACGCTCGCCGCCCTGCGCGAGGACCGTCGCCTGTTTAAGGCACGCGAGACTATGGACGTGTACGCGCCCCTGGCCGACCGCCTGGGCATGAGCTCTATTAAGTGGGAGCTCGAGGATCTGTCCTTCTTCTATTTGGAGCCCGACGCCTACCAGCGCATCGCGCGCATGGTGGCAGAGTCGCGTGAGGTTCGCGAGCGCTATCTGGCCGAGACTATCAAGACGCTCACCGATGAACTCAACCGCATTGGCCTGGAGGGCTTCCAGATCAACGGCCGCTCCAAGCACTATTGGTCCATCTACCAAAAGATGAAGCGCAAAGGCAAGGAATTCTCCGAGATTTATGACTTGGTGGCGCTGCGCGTCATCACTCATTCGGTGCGCGATTGCTATTCCACGCTCGGTGCGGTGCATACGCTGTGGCACCCCATGCCCGGTCGCTTTAAAGACTATATCGCCATGCCCAAGGTCAATAACTATCAGTCGCTTCATACGACGGTTATCGGCCCCACGGCCCGTCCGCTCGAGATTCAGATTCGAACCTACGAGATGCACGAGCAGGCCGAGTACGGCATCGCCGCCCACTGGCTGTACAAGAAGTCGGGCGGATCGTCTGCTTCAAAGACCAATGATGCCCAGCGTCTGGACGACCAGATAAACTGGCTCAAGCATTCGCTCGATTGGGCAGCGTCTGATGAGATTACCGATGCCAAGGAATACCTGCACTCGTTGAAGGTCGACCTCTTCGACCAGGAGATCTTTGTCTTTACGCCCAAGGGCGAGGTCATGGCGCTTCGTGCCGGCTCCACGCCGCTCGACTTTGCCTATGCCGTTCACACCGAGGTGGGCAACCACTGCGTCGGCGCTAAGATCAACGGTGCGGTCGCGCCGCTCACGCATGAGATCAAGACGGGCGACCGCGTTGAAATCCTGACCAATAAGAGTTCCAAGCCGTCGCGCGATTGGCTCAAGATCGTCAAGACACCTTCGGCCAAGTCGAAGATTCGCCGTTACTTCGCTGCCGCGACCAAAGACGATGACGCTGCCGCCGGCCGCGATATACTGGCCAAGGACCTGCGCAAGCGCGGGTACGGCATCTCTACGCCGCGATCTACGCGTGCGCTCAATGCCGTGGCAGAGCAGTTTAACTACAAGCAGCTCGAGGACCTGTTCGCAGCCGTTGGGGCGGGCAAAGTCGCCCCGCGTGCCGTGGGCAACAAAGTCGAGCAGATCTTGGATCCCAAGCCCGAGGAGCAGCTCGCCAAGGCCGAGGCCATTGCCGAGGTCGTGAAGCAGCCCGCGCGCGGATCCAACCGCAAGCCCCAAAAGCGTGGCAAGAGCGCCAGCAACGGTATCATCGTCAAGGGCGAGAGCAACAGCGGCTTGCTGGTTCGTCTGGCGCATTGTTGCACCCCCGTGACGGGCGACGATATCGTGGGCTTCATCACGCGCGGCCGCGGCGTCTCGGTGCACCGTGCCAACTGCCCCAACGTCAAGGGTCTTATGGAACACCCCGAGCGCATGATTGACGTTGAGTGGGACGGCGCTGCCGATACCCTGTTCCAGGTTGAGATCGTGGTCGAGTGCCTGGACCGCATGGGCCTTCTCAAGGATGTCACCATTGCCATTGGCGATGCGGGCGGCAATATCCTTTCTGCCGCCACGTCGACCAACCGCGAGGGTATTGCAACCCTGCGCTTTATGGTCGAGATTTCGGACGCGAGTGGTCTGGATCCGCTGCTGGCTTCCATCAGCAGTGTCGACTCGGTCTATGACGCACGCCGTCTGATGCCGGGTGAGGGTGGAGCTCAGCTCAAGCGTCGCGTTTAGTCGCGACGAACGTGCCACATTATCGATATTCGCTACACTCGAGGCATCGTTTGATGCCTCGAGTTCTATAGAGAGGAGAGGGGCATGAGTGCTGTGTCCTTGGATTTAACTCCCAAGGGATCGGTCGAGATCGAGACGCTCGTAAACGGTCCCATTCAGACCAATAGCTATGCTGTCATTTCGGACAATGAGTGCGTGATTATCGACCCCGCATGGGAAGGCGAGCGCTTGGTGGAGCATATTCGAGCCGAACACCCCGATGTGCAGGTGCTCGGCGCCGTTTGCACGCACGGTCACGCCGACCATGTTGGCGGTGTCGCTGGAGTTCGGGCCGCCGTTGGCGCCGACGCCCTGTACGAGCTGTGTGGCAAGGACGCAGCAGTGCCGCATGCGAATATCGAGGAGCAGCGAGCGATGTGGGGCATCGAGACGCCCGATCCAGGTGAGCCGACGCGGCTGCTTGCCGAGGGCGACACCATTGAGCTGGGCGACATTTGCCTGCAGGTAATTGAGGTGCCCGGGCACACACCGGGCGGCATCGTTCTGTTCGCCGCCACTGAGCAGAGGAACATTGCCTTTGTGGGCGACACCCTATTCCCGGGCAGCCACGGCCGCACCGATCTTGCCGGTGGCGACGAGGCAGCGATTCTGCGCTCGCTCTCCAAGCTCGCCCACATGCTTCCACCCGATACCGTTTGTTTGACTGGCCACGGTCCCTCGACCACTATGGCGCGTGAACTCATGTGCAACCCGTTCATGCGCTAGACAGTTTCCGTTTCCACCCAAGAGACTTCCGACTTCTGGGGAAATCGGGATTGTGGAACACCTTTCATAAACCTTGTATCTTTCTAATTGTCAGATAGATACGGGGAGGTGAAACGTTGGTGTTAGATTCACAGGTTCAAAAAGAACTTGACTACATAGAGGCTAATCACGATGTTTCGCCCGCTCGTCTTTGCGAAGAGTTTGGCGTGAGCGATCGCACGATTCGTACTTATGTCAAGAAGCTCAACGCTGTCCTCGAGCCTCAGGCCCATATCCATAAACACCGTGGCGGGGGTTATACCCTCAATATCAGCGATTGCGACGCATACCGCTCGATCAAGGACGATGCATCCAATGGGGGTCTCAAGTCAATTCCCTCTACGAGCGAGGGGCGCGTTGAGTACTTGCTGAACGACCTGTTGAGTCGCGTCGACTGGATCACCCTGGACGATCTTTCGGAGATCCTCTATGTATCCCGCAATGCTATTTCAGGCGATCTCAAGCGGGTTGAGGCACAGCTGGCCAAGTTCGATCTCAAGCTTGAACGGCGTCCTCATTACGGGATTCGCGTGAGCGGCTCGGAGATGTCG
>USCJ01000140.1 GCA_900553215.1 uncultured Collinsella sp. | reverse complement strand
ATGGCACCAAACTTAACGCGGCCTGCCAGACTGCCCGTAACGATAGCGGCGGTGATCATGGCAAACGCCATCTGGAAGGCGATGTTGATGATCTGAGGGTAGACGGCACCATCCGCAGCATTGCCCTCGGCCGCCTGCAGCACCTGGTTGAGCACCGGCAGGCACAGCAACTGGTCAAAGCCGCCAATAAACGGGCTAGAACCGTCGCCACCGTAGGCCAGCGACCAGCCGGCAACAATCCACAGCACACCAACCAGGCCAATGGCGCCAAAGCACATAAGCATGGTGTTGATGACATTTTTGCGCCTGGACAGGCCGCCATAGAAAAACGCCAGACCCGGTGTCATTAAAAACACGAGCATGGTGCAGATGAGCATAAACGTTGTCGATCCCGTATCGTACATTCGCTCCCCCTTGGTCGCATGAACGTTGTCGGCGCTCATGATGCGGCCGAGGGGCAACTGGTGTAGACCAGATACGGCGTTGTTAAACGCTGCGTTGTCGAATGGAAACGGCACCGCAATCTTGGAAACGGCGCGGCAACGGACGCGAAACGAACGGGAAACGTGCGAACGAGAAGGGCGCGCTTGGCTCCGCTCTGGCTAGCGCCGGAACAGCTCGCGGGCTCGGTCGCGGAGGTCGGTAGCTCGAATGACACCCTCGTAACGATTGATGCGCAGACGCGGGAAGGCGTTAAAGAAGCGTAGGTCGCGGCGGCTGAGTGACACGCTCGGTACCGGGCGGCTCATGCGCTTGCCGGCAAGGCGACGACCGAGCGACGGACGCGGCATACTCGGCGCGGCATCGGCCACGCGGCGGGCAGCGAGCGCCAGGCCGCGAGCACCATCCGAGATAAACGTCGGCATCGAAGTCTTCTCGCGCAGGGCATCGAGCGCCGCGTCGCCCAGCTCGGCCAGCCAAGCGTTAACGGCGCGACCGCGGATATGCGTCTGCGCCACCGAGTCAATCGCCGAATCGGGAATACGTTCGAGCATAGAGTCGGAGGCGTCGGCAAGCGACTCATTGATGCGGTCGGCAAGGTCGGCACGCACACGCTCAAGCTGATCGGACAGACGCCGCCAGCTCGCCAACGAGCACACCGCATCGACCATCATCGCGACCGCGACGATAAAGGCGGCCAAGCGCACGATTAGCACCGGCAGATGGCCAAGCAGCCCCAGCAATGCCGGCTCCACTAAACGGCAAATACACAACGCACCCAAGCCAAACGCGCAGGCCCAGTACAGGCAGATGCGTCCGTGCAGGTTAAACGGCAGATGCGAGTAATCCCAAAACCGGGCACCCGTCGTTTTTTCCAACAGCACGCCCACGCTATATTCGATCACGCTGCATACGAGCGCGGCAGCGACAAACTGGCTCCAGGCGTCTGGGATTCCACGCAGCAGCAACCAGCACGCAATGCCGCCCGCACCGTAGATGGGACAACACGGCCCTAGCAAAAAGCCGCTGTTGGCAAAGCGTCCGTGGTTGAGCATGGCGCAGACTGTCGACTCCCATACCCAGCCGCAAAAACCGTAGAAGGCAAACGAGAGTACCAGCGCCGAGAGCGGACAGGCGGCAAGCGTCGCGCCGTCAAATGCCATGTCGATCGCGGTTCCCACCGTCTACCCACTCCTCTTTTCGTTCGATTCTTTGCTCGAGCCGTCACTCGGGCCCTCGTTCAAATCGTTCGCGCCGCCTTTGCGCGGCAGACGGCCGGCAATCGTCTCGCGCAGTGCGCACCATTTATCCGCCAGGCACACAATCCATGCCTCACGACACGTCGGCGGCACCGGTACCAGCGGAAACATATGCCGTACGATAATATTCCGCTCGCGCGGCGTCAGCTCAAAATCTTCCTCCGCACGCGCCAAGGCAAAAAACGGGTGACGAAAGCCATGCAGTCGATGGCTTGGGTCGGGATCGTGCCAGTCATAGAGAAAGTAATCGTGCAGCAGGGCCCCGCGCAGCAGCGATAAGCGGTCGACGGAGATACCGACGCGGCCCAGGCGCTCGGCAAAGGACAGACTTGCCCGCGCTACCGAGGTCACATGCGTATAGACCGTCACATCGCCATGTTGGATAAACTCATGCATCAGGTCCAAGCGGCCCGCCTGGGCAAGCTGACGGGCGGCATCGTCGACCTCGCGCGCGATTTTCTCGGCACGAACGGTATCGGACATGCGGCCTCCTTCCGGCGGCGCTCGGCGGCAAGCCGCGGCCTGCGCGCAATGAATAAAATCATCATCGAATTTACCAGTATGGCATCGGACAAAACGTTTTGCCCCACCAGTTGGCGAATTACCGCGCCGCCGTCACATATCAAACGCCAAAATGTGCGAGACTGTCTTGTGCAATTGTGCCGGCCGAGGGAGTGCCGGCGCACGATTCGCATGGAGTAACCCACAACGATGCTGCTTACGCAAACGACAACGCCCGAGGACGTCAAGGCTCTCGATCGCGCCGAGCTTCCGCTGCTCTGCGGCGAGATCCGCCACGCCATCCTCGAAAGCTCCGCCGCCGTCGGCGGGCACGTTGCCCCCAACCTGGGCGTCGTTGAGCTTACGGTTGCGCTCCATCGCGTGTTTAACTCCCCCATCGACAAGATTGTCTTTGATGTTTCGCACCAGACCTACGCCCACAAGGCGCTGACTGGGCGCGCGTACACTTATATCGACCCGGCACGCTACGGCGAGGCCTCTGGTTTTGCCAATCCTGACGAGTCCGAGCACGACCTGTTCGCCATGGGCCACACCTCCACGTCGGTGAGCCTGGGCTGCGGCTTGGCGCACGCTCGTGACCTGGCGGGCGATGCGTACAACGTCATCACCATCATTGGCGACGGTTCGCTTTCGGGCGGTCTGGCGTTTGAGGGCTTTAACAATGCCGCCGAGCTCGACAGCAACCTGATCATCATCGTCAACGATAACGACCAGTCCATCGCCGAAAACCACGGTGGCCTGTATCGCAATCTGGCCGAGCTACGCGCCAGCAACGGCACCTGTGAGCGCAACGTTTTCCGCGCGATGGGGCTCGACTACTGCTATCTGGACACCGGCAACGATGTGTTGGCCCTGGTCGACACGCTGCAGGAGCTGCGCGATATCGATCATCCCATCGTGCTGCACGTCTCCACCGCGAAGGGCAAGGGCTTTGAGCCAGCCCAGAGCGACCCCGAGCGCTGGCATCATGTGGGTCCGTTTGACATGGCGACTGGACGCAAGCTCTGCCCGGGCCATCCGAGCGAGCCTGCGCCGCGCACCTATGCCGACATTACGGGCGAGGCGCTCAGCGCCGCCATCGAGCACGATCCGCAGGTCGTGGGCATCACGGCCGCCACGCCCTACATCATGGGCTTTACACCCGAGCTTCGCGCCGCCGCCGGCAAACAGTTCGTCGATGTGGGCATTGCCGAGGAGCACGCCGTGACCTTTGCCACCGCGCTTGCGCGCTCGGGTGCCAAGCCAGTCTTTGGTGTGTACGGCACGTTTTTGCAGCGCGCCTACGACGAGCTGTGGCACGACCTGTGCCTCAACGATGTCCCCGCAACCATCCTGGTGTTTGGCGCATCGATCTTTGGCACCACATCCGAGACGCATCTTTCGTTCTTTGATATTTCTATGCTGGGCGCTCTCCCCAATATGCGTTACCTGGCGCCTTCCTGCATGGAGGAATACCTATCCATGCTGAGCTGGTCGCTCGACCACCGCGAGCATCCCGTGGCGATTCGCGTGCCGGGCATTGGCTTGGTAAGCCGCCCCGATCTTGCGCCTGCCGAGGACGCCGATTACGGCGCCGTTCGTTACAACGTGGTGTGCCAGGGTCGCGACGTGGCCGTGCTCGCGCTTGGCGATTTCTTTGAGCTGGGCGAGCGCGTGGCAAACCGTCTGACTGCCGAGTACGGCATCGAGGCCACGCTCGTCAACCCGCGCTATGCAACCGAGCTCGACCGCGAGTTCCTCGACAGCCTTGCCGCCAAGCATCGCGTTGTCGTCACCCTCGAAGACGGCATCTTGGACGGCGGCTGGGGCGAGCGCGTCGCGTGCTACTTGGCCTGCACGCCCGTGCGCACGCGCACCTTTGGCATCGCCAAGGGCTTCCCCGACCGCTACGACCCCAACGAGTTGCTCGCTCAGAACGGCATGACGGCCGAGAACATGGCCGCCGAAGCCGTTAGGCTACTTAACGAGTAAAAAACCTCCGCAAGGGAAGCACCCCTGCGGAGGTTTTTATTTTCGCGGCGCGATTATCTCAATCTGTAACATCTATGGCCCGAATTCCCGTCTAACTGTTACAGATCGAGACATTCAAATCCCCCTAAGGATAAAATCTCGATCTGTAACAGTAAGAACCCATTTCCTCGTCTAGATGTTACAGATTGAGACAAAACAACGAGACCGGCCGCCGTACCAGCCCAAACCACCACAAAGGTGCCTGTCCCCTTTTTGGTGGTTTTAGGTCACGGTCGGCGCGAAAAACGAATAACCGTTCATACGCGATCTCCTTACTTATATATGTGTCGCGTTGCCGCCATTATAGCGACCGCCGCGAGCGACCA
>USCJ01000139.1 GCA_900553215.1 uncultured Collinsella sp. | reverse complement strand
GTGGATGCGGCCGGCCAGCCTTCCATGGATCTTGCGTTCAACCCCAACGGTTCGGCATGGGCGATCGAGGGCATCACCAGCCCCGATGGACGCGTGTTCGGCAAGATGGGTCACAGCGAACGCAGCGGCGCTGGCCTCTACAAGAACGTGCCGGGTAACCTCTATCAGCCCATCTTCGAAGGTGGCGTGGATTACTTCAGCTAAGGCGTGGAAGATATCATTGTTGAAATACTCGATCGGTTGCGTGCAGGCGAAGAGCTCGACGCGAAGGCTCTGCTGCGCATCTTGAACGATCACAACAAGCGCTTGGGTGCGAACGTGCCGCACTATTCCAAGAAGAAGCTGCTGCCATTCTACTTGCGCACAAAAGAGCGCGATCCGCTGCGTTGGCAGTCGTGGAATATAACGCATGAGCTGGAACAACAGCTGGTGCATCTGTTGCAGGTGAAGCCGCGTCGCAGCGCTTCAGGCGTAGCCACCATCACGGTCATCACCAAACCGTGGAAGTGCGGCGGGGCGTGCATCTACTGTCCGAACGACCTGCGCATGCCCAAGAGTTATCTCTCCGATGAACCTGCCTGCCAGCGCGCCGAACGCAACTACTTCGATCCGTATCTGCAGGTGACCTCGCGCCTGCGCGCGCTCAACCAGATGGGCGGTAACCTGGACGAGGGCATCTTCGACAAGAACGAGGCCATCATCATGTCGATGACCAAGGAGGAGCGTCTGCGTCCCTCCATCATCAACGGCCAGCGTCGCGCGCGTATCGCCAAGGGCGCCGGTGGGACCCCCACCGAGGTCAATAGCCTTATGAAGCAGTGGGGCGAGATGAACAAGATGATGGGCCGCATGCGCACGATGGCCAATCAGGCACAGGCCGGCGGCAAGAAGGGCAAAAAGGGCAAGAAGGGCAAGAAGATGCGCATGCCCAATATTCCCGGTCTGGATGCCATGGGCTTGGGCGGCATGGGCGGCCTGGGAACGGGTGGTCCTAAGTCCGATATGGACCTGCTGCGCCAGATGGAAGCGCAGATGCGCAATAAGAAATAGGGCTGTAATTCCAGCTTGATATGGCAAAGGCCACTCGGAAGCTACCGGGTGGCCTCTGTTGTTGGCTTTGATAGTTGGGCTGCGTTCAGCGTCGCGCCCCGAGCTCGCGGTGCCGTGCCGTTAGTGGCAGCCGCAGCCCTCGTGGCCCTCGTGCTCGTGATGGCCGTGGCAGCTGCAGGACTCGCCATGTTCGTGGGCGTGGTCATGGCCGTGGCAGCCGCACGTGGCCTCGCCGTTCTGTGCGAGCGTTCCGGCGATAAGGGCCTCGACACAAGCGTCGCAGCTGCCCTGAGCTCCTGCGTACACCGTGATGCCGGCTTGGGCAAGCGCGTTGATGGCGCCACCGCCGATGCCGCCGCAGATGAGCGTGTCCACGCCACCGTTGGCGAGCAGGCCCGCAAGGGCACCGTGGCCGGTGCCGTCGGTGCCCACGACCTGCTCGTTGAGTACCTTGCCATCCTGAATGTCGTAGATCTTGAACTGCTCGCTGCGGCCAAAGTGCATAAAGATGTTGCCGTTGTCGTACGTGGTTGCCACCCTCATGGTGTAGACCTCCTTTGCTGGCCATGCGGCCGTCGTTGCGGTGATGGGGGAGTACGCGATATTGCCGCCCTCGATGACGAGCGCCCGCCCGTTGACCAGAGCGTTTGCCACCTTGCGATGTGCGCGGCTGCAGATGGCCGCCACGGTGGCGCGGGCGATGCCCATTTGCTGGGCGACGGCCTCCTGATTGAGGCCTTCCAGGTCGCACAGGCGCAGTACTTCGAGCTCATCGACCGTCATCTCGATGGCGTCTCCGCTGGCAAGGCCGTCGGGGGTAAAGCCGCGATATTCGGGGATGATCCCAACACGGCGTAATTTTTCGCGTCTTCCTGCCATACGTGCTCCAAATCTGACATATGTCAGTAATAGGATAGCGTGTATGCGGTTCCGCGCAAGCTTTTTTAGCATATGTCAGAAATTCAAAGTTGTTACGTCTGCGATTGTGGGGGTGCTGGCTGCCGTGCATTGCGTGTGCCGACCCAAGTGTCCAGTCCGACACTGCGCGCCTGGGCTACAATTAAAATCGCTTATAGGCGACTGACAGGAGGGTCAATGAGCAAGGCTGATCAACAGTTTGTAACCATGTGCCGCGATATTCTGGACCATGGCACCACCACCGAGGGCCAAAAGGTCCGCCCGGTGTGGGAGGATGGCACTCCTGCCTATACCATTAAAAACTTTGGTGTCACGGCGCGCTATGACCTGCGTGAGGAGTTTCCGGCGCTTACCTTGCGTCGTACGGCCCTCAAATCTGCCATGGATGAGATCCTATGGATCTATCAAAAGAAGTCCAATAACGTGCATGACCTCAACAGCCATATTTGGGATGAGTGGGCAGACGAGACTGGCTCCATCGGCAAGGCCTACGGGTATCAGATTGGGCAGAAGAGCCATTATGCCGAGGGCGACTTTGACCAGATGGATCGCGTGCTGTTCGACCTTAAGAACACGCCGTACAGCCGCCGCATTATGACGAACACCTATGTGTTTAGCGACCTGTCCGAGATGCACCTGTATCCGTGTGCCTACAGCGTGACGTATAACGTGACGCAGCGTCCGCAGGATGATAAACCGACGCTCAACATGATTCTCAACCAGCGCAGCCAGGATATTTTGGCTGCGAACAACTGGAATGTGTGCCAGTACGCCATTTTGCTGATGATGGTCGCGCAGTCGGTCGATATGATTCCCGGCGAGCTGCTGCATGTGATTGCCGATGCCCACATTTACGACCGTCATGTCGATATCGTTCGCGAGCTTATTGAGCGTCCGCAGTTTGCCGCGCCTAAGGTAACGCTTAACCCCGATGTACATGACTTCTATGCGTTTACGACCGACGACCTGATTGTCGAGGGCTATGAGCATGGCCCGCAGGTCAAGAACATCCCCATTGCGGTGTAGGTGACGCGCATGACGTGTAAGCTTTCTGCCATTGTTGCCGTGTGCGATGACTGGGGTATTGGGTGCGAGGGCGACATGGTGGTGTCCAACCGTGCCGACATGCGTCATTTTGTGGCGTGCACCAAAGGTTGCCCGGTCATTATGGGACGCAAGACACTGCTGAGTTTTCCCGGCGGGCGTCCGCTCAAGAACCGCCGCAACATTGTGCTCACGCGCGATGAGGACTTTGCTCCCGAGGGCGTCGACGTGGTGCATAGCGTCGACGAAGCGCTCGCCGCGGTAGCCGATGAGCCCGTTGCTTGGGTGATCGGTGGTGGCGAGGTGTATCGGCAGTTTTTGCCGTATTGCGCCGAGGCCGAGGTTACGCAAAACCATTGCGTGCATGGCGTGGATACGTACTTTCCCGATCTGGATGCCGATCCCGCGTGGGAGATTGCGCGGCGTTACGGTGTTGCCACGATTGCCTCGGGCGAGGGCGACGAGGGTGTCGATTATGAGTTCATAACGTATCGTCGCGTTGAGGCGTAAATCGTCCGGCGTGAACGGTATCATCGGTTTGTTTGAATGCATGGGGCGGCGCTTAGCGTCGCCTCGTTTGGTATAGATGTGCTGTAAAGAAGGGTGCGGGCTGGCTGCTATGACTGATGCCGTTGAGGTGCTGCGAATCGATTCGCTCGAGGACGAGCGGCTCGATGCCTACGTGCGACTGACCGAGCGCGAGCTGCGCTGCGTGCTGGAGCCGCAAAAGGGCATCTTTATCGCCGAGAGTGCCAAGGTCATCGAGCGCGCGGTTCGCGCCGGATACCACCCGGTGAGCTTTCTTTTGGGCGAACGCTGGCTCGATCAGATGATGCCGCTGTTTGAGGAGCTTGTTGTGCGCGAGGGCGCAGGTCCGGTTCCTGTGTTCGTGGCCTCGATGGAGCTTATGGAGCAGCTGACGGGTTTTAACGTGACGCGCGGTGCGCTCGCGGCATTCCGTCGTCCACGCCAGATTCCGGTTGATGAGTTCTTGGGCGGCGTCGTCGAGGCAGCGGGGGAGCGCCCGGTGCGCGTGTGCGTGCTCGAGGGCATTGTCGACCACACCAACGTCGGCGCGATTTTCCGCTCGGCGGCTGCGCTGAACGTCGATGGCATTTTGGTGAGCCCCACTTGCTGCGATCCGCTGTACCGTCGCTCGGCCCGCGTGAGCATGGGCACGGTGTTCCAGGTGCCCTGGACGCGCATTGGCAGCGAGGCGCGCGTATGGCCGCATGATGGGCTGGCGGCGCTGCACGATGCCGGCTTTTCGTGTGCCGCCATGGCGTTGACGGATGATTCGGTGTCGCTGGACGATTCCGCGCTGCAGGAGATTGACCGCCTGGCAATCTTTATGGGCACCGAGGGTGCTGGCTTGGGCGCCAAGACCATTGCGGGCTGCGATCGCGCCGTGCGTATTCCGATGGCGCACGGGGTCGATTCGCTTAACGTGGCCGCGGCAAGTGCTGTCGCCTTTTGGCAGCTGTGCCCGCATGTGAGCAACGAGTACCACTACCAGCCGGGGCTGTATCACTAGGCAATTATTTCGCATTGGGCTCTGGTTCGGGGTGTTTCG
>USCJ01000138.1 GCA_900553215.1 uncultured Collinsella sp. | reverse complement strand
ACCCGCCCCGAGGTGCTCGACAAGTACCAGGAGCGCTTTCGCTACATTAGCGTCGACGAGTATCAGGACACCAACCACGTCCAGTACGAGATCGCCAACCTGCTGGCCGCCAAGTACCAAAACCTTATGGTCGTGGGCGACGATGACCAGTCCATTTACAGCTGGCGTGGCGCCGACATCACCAACATCCTGGACTTTGAGCAGGACTTTAAAAACTGCAAGACCGTCAAGCTGGAGCAGAACTATCGCTCTACGGGTCATATCCTGAGCGCCGCCAACGCCGTGGTGCGTCACAACTCGCAGCGCAAGGACAAGCGCCTGTTTACGGCAGAGGGCGATGGCGAGAAGATTCAGGCTTTCCAGGCAAGCGACGAGCGCGACGAAGGTCGCTGGATTGCCGGCGAGATCGAAAAGCTGCATGCCAAGGGTACGAGCTACGACGATATCGCCGTGTTTTACCGCACCAACGCCCAGTCGCGTATCCTCGAAGATATGTTCCTGCGCGCGGGCGTGCCCTACAAAATCGTCGGCGGCACGCGATTCTTCGACCGCGCCGAGATTCGCGACGTCATGGCCTACCTCAAGATGATCGTGAACCCGGCCGACGAGATGAGCGTCAAGCGCGTCATCAACACGCCGCGCCGCGGCATCGGCTCCACCTCGATTCAAAAGATTGAGCAGCTGGCGCGCGACAACCGCTGCTCGTTCTTCCAGGCCTGCGAGATCGCAACAGCCGAGACGGGCATGTTTAGTGCCAAGGTGCGCAACGGCCTGTCGAGTTTTGTGGCGCTGGTGCGCGAGGGCCGCCGCATGGACGGCGAGCTCAAGGACGTCGTCGAGATGATTGTCGATAAGACGGGCCTGCTGCAGGCGTTTCGCGCCGAGGGCACCATGGAGTCCGAGAGCCGCGCCGAGAACATCCAGGAATTCCTGGGCGTCGCCGCCGAATTTGAGGAGACGCACGAGGATATCGAGGGTACGCTCGAGAGCTTGGAAGAGCTGCGCGCAGCCGGTGTTGCCGACGTGCCTGCCGGCGCCGAACCCGTCGTGGTGAGCGCACCTGCGCCCGAGCCGGGACCGTCCGCTCCGGCATCCTCGTTTGAGGCACTTGTCGGCGCTCGTGACGCCGCGGGCTCCAATCCGCTCGATAGCTTGGCCGCTCCGGCGCTGTCTCCGCAGGATGCCCTGGCCGCCGCCATCGCGGGCAATGCGTATGCCGCGCCGACAGGGCTGCCCGCCGGTGCCGTGCATGCTGACGAGATTGAACGCACCTACGGCCCGCTCACCTGCAAGGCGCTGCCCGCTCTCATGGAGTGGTTGGCCCTGCGTTCTGACTTGGATTCCCTGGCAGGCGAGACGCATGCCATCACCATGATGACCATTCACTCCGCCAAGGGCCTGGAGTTCCCCGCGGTGTTCGTGGCCGGTATGGAGGAAGGCATCTTCCCGCACGTGCACGACTTTGGCGGCAGTGACGATCCGGGCAAGCTCGAGGAGGAGCGTCGCTTGGCCTACGTCGCCATCACGCGTGCTCGCAAGCGCCTGTTCCTGACCTATGCGGCCACGCGTCGCACCTACGGCTCGACCTCTGCCAACCCGCGCTCTCGCTTCCTCAACGAGATTCCGTTTGAGGATATCGAGTTTAGCGGCATCGGTTCTGCCGGTTTTGAGGGCACGGGCTGGGAGAAGCGCGGCGATCGTCACGGTACCTTTGGCTCGGGCATGGGCTCGGATATGTATGGCGGCAAGGTGTTTGGCTCGCATACGCGCTCGACCGGCGGCTCCGGTTCGCGCGGCGGATCGAGCTTTGACGACTTCTTTGGTGGCAGCACTTATGGCACCGAGCGCCATCGTGGGGTTTCGCCCGACGCCGGCCGTGTTGCCTCGACCTTTGGTTCGGGCGCGCCGCGAGCCAAAAAGCCGTCGTCCAAGGTGTCGCCGACGGTGGAGCGCAAGGTCGATCGCGCTAGCGCATCGCAGGACTTTGCCGCGGGCGATACCGTGAGCCACAAGACCTTTGGCACGGGTACCGTGATCTCGGTCGCTGGAGACATGATCGAGGTTCAATTCGAAAAGACCGGCCAGACCAAAAAGCTAATGAAGGGCTTTGCGCCTATAGTGAAACTGACCTAGGCGGCTTTCCCAGGCACGGCACCTCGGCCTTCAATCGTCGGGCATGACCTCAAGGTCTATGCCCTCCTCTTTCAGGGCAATCTGCCGCACCTCGGAAACCCAGCCGATCAATCGGACAGTCGATGAATCGCACCGTGACCATCTCGGGGCATTGATGGTCGGTTTATTCGATGTCTTGGTCGGCTGGGTTTTTCTTTGGGCACTCCGTTGCCTCCACTTCGGAGTGCCCGCCTCTTTGATTGAGTACGCGTCTGATCTGGGATTTATTGCGGGTTAGGCCAATTGTTCGCTTGAATATCCCAGGTCAGACGCGTCTTCAATTGCCAAAAGATTCCGGTCGCAATCGCGGCCGTTTTGATCGGAGTATCTATGTACCAGCGTATCGTTATCTACACGCGCCTGTTCCGCGAGCGTTGGTTCAACAATTGCATCCTCTCTTCTCTTTGGGATGGCACCTGCACCGGTGACGCGGCCTGCAACCCTACCTTGGGCTGCGCCTTCGGTACAGATGCCATCCTTTTTGCTGTAGGGGGAGCGTGTCGTGGCAGGTAAAAAGTTCTCCCTGTTCGAGGTCATCCTCTCGGTTATCTGCGTTGTCTTTACCATCGAGGCGGCCGCTCCGGCATCTGCCATGGGTAACGTGCAGTTCTTCTGGTGGATCTTCCTCATCATTACGTTTTTGCTTCCCTATGGCCTGGTGGTGGCCGAGCTCGGTACGGCGTTCGATTCCGAGGGCGGTCTGTACGATTGGGTTCGCCTGGGCTTGGGCGACCGTTGGGGCGCCCGCTGCTCCTGGTGCTATTGGGTCAACTTTCCACTGTGGGTGGCAAGTATCGCCTGCATGTTCCCCAGTGTCATCAATGCGGTATGGGGCATCGAATTTTCGCTTGGGGTCCGAATTGCCATCGAGCTTGCCTTTGTGTGGGGCGTCACGGTCATGGCAATGCAGCCGGTGGCCGAGGCCGATTGGGTCATGGATGGCGGCGCCGTCATCAAGGTGCTCATTACCGCCGTGGTGGGAATCGTCGGCATCTGGTTTGCCTGCAATAACGGCTTTGCCAACGATATGTCGTTTAAGACCTTTGTCCCCGATCTGGGAGACACTAACTCACTGACGTATCTTTCAATCATCCTATTCAACTTTATGGGCTTTGAGGTGGTCGCGACCTTTGCCAGCACGATGAAGAACCCATCGCGCGATATCCCCAAGGCGGTTATCGCCGGTGGCGTTGCCATCGCGGCGATCTACATTATCTGTGGCATCGGTATTGGAGCCGCGGTTCCCACCGAGCAGCTTTCACTCGATTCGGGCATTGTGGACGCGGTTGCCGCCATGGTGGGGCGCGCTCACCCGCTGACGATGGTCGTGGGCGTGGCCTTTTTGGTGACGCTGTTCGCCAACATGATCTGCTGGAGTTTTGGCGTCAACAACGTGGCGAGCTATGCCGCGCGCCACGGCAACATGCCGCGCCCCTTTGCGCCGGCATGCCCAACGGCTCAGCACTCATTAACGGTTGTTTTGCCAGCTTGGTGCTGCTACTTCAGATTCCGCTGGGCGAAGGTTCCGACGTCTTTTGGGTCTTCTTCTCGATGAACGTCGTCTTTCTGCTCATGAGCTATATCCCGATGTTCCCGGCGTTTTGGCGCCTGCGTAAATACGACGACCGCCCACGTGTGTTCCGCGCGCCCTTCGAGGGCAAGGTGCTTGCGGTAGCGCTTGCGGTGCCGGTGGTAGAGCTCGTGCTTTCGATTGTTGCGACAATCGTGCCGCTTAACAGCTCGCCCGCCGAGATGTCAAAGTTGCCGATCCTCATGGGTGTGGTGATCGGCGTGTTGCTGGGCGAGGTTTCGCGCCTCATATCGCGCCGCGGCCGCAGCATCGACAATCCCGGCGTTGGTGCAAGGGAATCAGGTTTCTTTGCACCAAAACAGTAGCGCCGCGAGTTGCGCGGCGCTTGCTGTATCTTGGATTACTGCTCGCAGTGCTCGGGATCAGAAGCGAGCTTAGGCGCAAAGTAGGGAACGTGGCCCAGGTAAGGGCAGCTGTCCTCGCGCGCCTCGACGACGCAGGGAACATCGTCATAGGTAAGTGAGTCGCTCAGACGGATGATGGCCTTGGCGGCGGGAGCGACGAGCATCTTGAGCGGTGCGATAGGCGCCATGGCATCTCCTTTCTTGCATGCGACCCGTGTTTTGGCGCGAATGTATACGCCGCCAGTCTAGCATCCCGCCGCGGAGAGCTCCAAACCACCACAAAGGGGACAGGCACCTTTGTGGTGGTTTTGGTGTTTGACCAGATAATACCTGTTATCGCTCCCAGGCAGTCGTTGGGGACGTTCTAAAACGGTTATAGGTTACTATCCAATAACGCCTCTGAGCTGGGCTACTATAAGATTATGGAAAACACTACTGCAAGATTATGGCAAATGATACTGTCAGATTATGGCGTGTGCTGCTGTAGTCGTCGGGGCCTGCCTTATGAGCGCCGGCATGGT
>USCJ01000137.1 GCA_900553215.1 uncultured Collinsella sp. | reverse complement strand
GGTCTCAAGATAGGATTTGATCTCGGAGAATATCCAGGGATTACCTTCGGCCGCGCGTCCGATCATCAGCGCATCGCACCCAGTTTCAGTGAGCATGGCGCGCGCACGCACCCCTGAAGTGATATCGCCATTGCCGATCACAGGGATCTTCACGGCTTCTTTCACGCGACGGATCGTTTCCCAGCAAGCATCTCCTTGGTAGAACTGCTGAGCATAGCGCCCATGGACCGCAACTGCAGAAGCACCCGACTCTTGAACGATGTGAGCAAGCTCGGGGGCGGTCTCTTCGCCATAAGCAAAGCCACGGCGCATCTTCACCGTAACTGGATGCTCGACCTTGTTCGCCATCGCCTCGACGATGCGGCTTGCGAGCAAAGGGTCGCGCATGAGCGCAGCTCCATCACCCTTGCCCGCGATCTTGCGTGCCGGGCAGCCCATGTTCACATCGAAGGAAAATACCGCGCCTCCGAGCATTTGCTCAAGCTCATAAGCTTCTTGCGCCATCGTTTCTGGTTCATGACCGAAGATCTGAACAGCCACTTGCTTCTCAGAGGGAGCTAGCACGAGCAGATCGCGCGTCTTGCCACTACCGTAGCTGAGCGCCTTCGCGGAGACCATTTCGGTATAGGTGAGCTGCGCGCCTGCTTCGATGCAAAGTCCACGAAATACCTCATCGGTCACACCGGCCATCGGCGCAAGAATAAGGCGTCTATCCTTGAACAGGTCTTCCATCTCGTTAGAACCGTCGGATCATTCGTCGACTTTGAGAATGGCCATGAAAGCTTCTTGGGGCACCTCGACGCTTCCGATGCTCTTCATGCGCTTCTTGCCTTGCTTTTGCTTCTCGAGCAGCTTGCGCTTTCGCGAGATATCGCCGCCGTAGCACTTGGCAAGCACGTCCTTGCGGCGCGCCTTAACGGTGGAACGGGCGATGATCTTGTTGCCGATGGCGCCTTGGATAGGCACCTCGAACAGCTGTCGCGGGATGATCTCCTTGAGCTTGTCGCACAGGCCGCGGGCCAGGCCATAAGCCTTATCCTTGTGCACGATAAACGACAGCGCGTCCACCTCGTCGCCCGAAAGCAGGATATCGAGTTTGACGAGCTCGGAGGGACGATACTCGTTGAACTCGTAGTCGAGCGAGGCGTAACCCTTGGTGCGGCTCTTGAGCTGATCGAAGAAGTCCAAGATGAGCTCGGCGAGCGGCATGTCGAAGCGCATCTCGACCGATTTGCTCGTGAGATGGATCATATCGGTTGTAATGCCGCGGTGCTCGATAGCAAGCTGCATGACGGCGCCCGTATACTCGGGCGGGCAGATGATCTTTGCCTTGAGGTAGGGTTCCTCGATACGATCGATGCGTGTGGCCTCGGGAAGGTCCTGCGGACTGCGGACATCGATCATTTCGCCGTCGGTCTTGTAGACGTGATAATCAACCGAGGGACTCGTGGCAATGAGGTCCAGGTTGAACTCGCGCTCCAGGCGTTCCTTGACGACTTCCATGTGCAGCAGGCCCAGGAAGCCCACGCGGAAGCCAAAGCCCAGCGCCACCGACGTCTCGGGCTCCCACACCAACGACGGATCGTTGACGTGCAGCTTATCGAGCGCGTCGCGCAGGTTCTCGTAGTCCTTGTTGTCGATGGGGAACAGGCCCGTATAGACCATGGGCTTGGCCTCGCGATAACCGGGAAGCGGCTCGGGGCAGGGGTTCGAGGCCCACGTGAGGGTATCGCCCACGCGCACGGCCTCGGGGTCCTTCAGGCCCGTGACCACGTAGCCCACCTCGCCAACGGTCAGCGCGTCGACCGGCGTCTCGGCGGGACGCTTGACACCCACGCCATCGACCAAAAAATCGCCCTTGGCCTGCATCATGCGCAGGGTATCGCCCTTTTTAATCGAGCCGTCAAAAACGCGAACGGTGGCGACGACGCCGCGGTATTCATCAAAATACGAGTCAAGGATGAGCGCCTTGAGCGGCGCGTTCGCATCGCCCTTGGGCGGAGAGATCAAAAAGACAATGGACTCCAGCAGATCATGGATGCCCTCGCCGGTCTTGCCCGAGACGCACACGGCATCATCGGCAGGGATCGCCAGGTCATCCTCGATCTCGGTCTTAACCTCATCGGGATGGGCTGAGGGCAGGTCGATCTTGTTGATGGCCGGTACAATGTCCAGATTGGCGTTCATGGCGAGCGTCGCGTTGGAGACGGTCTGCGCCTCGACACCCTGAGTGGCGTCGACGACGAGCACCGCGCCCTCGCAGGCGGCCAGCGAGCGCGAGACCTCATAGGTAAAGTCCACGTGGCCCGGCGTATCGATCAGATTGAACTGATACGTCTCACCATCGTCGGCGTCATAGGAAACGCGGACGGCATTGGACTTGATCGTAATGCCGCGCTCGCGCTCGATATCCATGGTGTCGAGCAGCTGCGACTCCATGTCGCGTTCGTCGACGGTATGGGTGAGCTCGAGGATGCGGTCACTGATCGTAGACTTGCCATGGTCGATGTGCGCAACGATCGAGAAGTTGCGGATGTGGGAAATGTCAATTGAAGTATTCATGCGGACTATCTTACCCGAGCGGTACAAAAAATGGAGCCTGTTCCATAAAACAGGCTCCATTTATGCGCGTAATCTGTGTGGTGTGAAATTTACAACTTAGGCGTTGATGCTGTTCACGAGCTTGGCAAGACCGGACTTGCGGTTGGAAGCCTGGTTCTTGTGGATAACATGCTTGGCGGCAGCCATGTCGAGACGCTTGGTGACGGTCTTGAGGGCAGCCTGGGCCTTCTCGGCGTCGCCCTCGGCGACGGCGGACTGGACGTGCTTGGTCAGCGTCTTGAGCTCGGACTTGACAGCCTTGTTACGCATGCGAGCTGCCTCATTGGTGCGGATACGCTTCTTCTGAGACTTGATGTTTGCCACTTCTGGAGTTCCTTTCGAGTTCCTTGCAAAAAATGTATGACACCTCTGAGACACGGTGAGGTCATGCAAGCGCCTACTATAGCACGCTCCCTCTCAAAGGGATAGAACGAATTTGTCAAATAGGCAGGTATCATCACGATTTTCTCAAGATGTTCGTAATCCAGAGCAAAAGCGCCGTCTGAGAATCGGCCGAACCCTTGAGCGCGAGCTCCACATCGACGGCGCCCTCGAGCGCTGCGATGAGCTCTGCCATCGAAAAGCGACGTGCCCAGGTCAGGTGATTCTTGCCCTGCCAGGACTGGAGCTTGAGCGTTGCGGCCAGCTCGCGACCCTGCCCACGCGCGTCGAGCGCCTTGGCGACGATAAGCTCGCGAATGCGACCGCACAGCAATGTGTAAGTCCACACGTAGCTCTTGGAGGGCAGGAGCTTAAAGAGCTCGAGCGAACGCCGCATATCGCGAGCCGAGACGGCGTTGAGGAAGTCCCAGGGTTGAACCTCGGCCGTACGAACAATCCAGCGCTCAACATCGGCAAGTTCAATCTGAGGCGACTCGACCATCTGGGCAAGCTTAGCCAAGTCGTTATCGAGCATGCGCGTGTTTTCGCCCGAACGCGAGACGAGCTCCTCGGCGGCCGCCGTCGAAATCGACTTACCGCGCTGCGTCGCCATCTGCTGAACACGGCGCGGCAGTTCCCAGCGCTTGGTACCCGAGCAATCGACGATAGCCTTCTTGTCGATCTTGGCGATTGCCTTATACAGGCGCGTATTCTTGGCAAGTGAGTCGGCGATGATGAGGCAGACCGTTGTGGGGCTGGGACTCGCCAGATACCCAACGAGCGGCTCCGAGACCGCCTTGGCAAGCTTTGAGCAGCCATCGAGGATTACCAGACGAAACTCACTGCCCATCGGAAAGGTGTTAAGCGATCCGATAATGGACTCGATATCGGGGTCCTTGGTCATGTCTCGCTCGTCGAGGTTGAACTCGACCATACCCGACTTTTCCAGACGCGCTTTCATACGCGAGACGGCGTGGTCGCGCTTAACTCCGTCGGTACCGACGATCAGATATGCCGGCAGCAAACCAGTTTCGGACATTGCGCTCCCCTCCCGCAGGCCTTCGTATTCGTTCCGTGCCATTTTAGCCCAGGGGCCCACCACACGCCAACGACGTCGTCACGGTCGCTGGCATCGCATCGCATAGCCATTCGCAGTCGGTGTGACGGTAATGTCGCCGTGTTCGACGGTACACGCGAACACACCACCCGCTTCCTTAACGGCATCGATGCAGGCATCGGACGGATGGCCGTATCGATTCCCCTCACCGGCGCTTGCGAGGGAAAGCTCGGGCTTCAGAATGTCCAGCAACTCACCATCGACTGAAACCTTGGAGCCGTGATGCCCAAGTTTAAGGACATCGATATCCCCCACCTCCTGCACGAATTCCCGTTCTTGGTCGAGCTCGGCATCACCGGTGAGGAGTATGCGCAGGCCCTTGCCTTCCTGAACATAAGAGAGCAGCAGGACAAGCGAGTCCTCATTTCCCTCGCCATCCACGGACTCGAATGGCCACATCACGCGGGCGCAAAATGAGCCGATGTCGACCATATCCCCACGGCGCACCTGCCGATACTCCACGCCAGGTCGGTTCAATACCTCGGCAGGAGCATCCTCCAGCGCATCCGCGGCCACGGCAATCGTTCCGACCGAAAACTGTTCGAGCACGGCAGGCAGACCACCCCAGTGG
>USCJ01000136.1 GCA_900553215.1 uncultured Collinsella sp. | reverse complement strand
ACAGGTTAACTTACTCCTTCTCGACCGCGCGCATGATCGCCTTGTAGATCTCCATCAGCGGGATGATCAGGAAGGCCAGCCCCAGCGCGGCAAGAACACCCTTGAGCTCAAGCGTCACAGGTCCAAAGAACATCTCGGCAAGCGTCGGCTGTACGGTTACGATCACCGTCAGCACCAGCGCCAGCGCAGCAGATGCCCACAGCCACTTGTTCTGCTTCTTCATGCTAAACAGCGACGCACGACGGCTGCGCATATTGAAGCAGTGGAAAATCTCGACCATGTTGAGCGTGATGAACGCCATCATCACGCCTTCCTCGTCGGCATTGCCGGCGATCATATCGGCGATGTGGATGTAGCCCATGTCAAAGTACACGCCCACAAAGAAGCTCGCCAGCACCAGCACGGTGATGATCAGGCCCTGGACCACGCAGTCCAGACCCATGTTGCCGGCAAAGACGCCGTCCTTGGCGTTGCGCGGCTTGCGTTTCATGATATCGCCCTCGGCATCCTCCATGCCCAACGCGAGCGCGGGAAAGCAGTCGGTGACCAGGTTCACCCACAGCAGCTGCACCGGCTGGAAGATAGTAAAGCCGATGAGCGTGGCGATAAACACCGAGAACACCTCGGCAAGGTTGGCCGAAAGCAGGAACTGGATGACCTTGCGGATGTTGTCATAGATGCGACGACCCTCTTCGCAGGCACCGATGATGGTGGCGAAGTTGTCGTCGGCGAGCACCATGTCGGCAACGTTCTTGGTGACGTCGGTGCCGGTGATGCCCATACCCACGCCGATGTCGGCGCGTTTGATTGACGGGGCGTCGTTGACGCCGTCGCCCGTCATGGCCACGATCTGGTCGCGCGACTTCCAAGCCTCGACGATGCGGGTCTTGTGCTCGGGCTGGACGCGGGCGTACACGCCGTAGTCCTCGATATGCGCGTCGAGCTCCTCGTCGCTCATGCGATCGAGGTCGGCACCGGTGATGGCATGGCTACGATCGGTGACGATTCCCAGCTGCTTGGCGATGGCCACGGCGGTGTCAATGTGGTCGCCCGTGATCATGACGGTGCGAATACCGGCGTCGTGGGCCTCGCGGATAGCGTCGGCCACCTCGGGGCGGACAGGGTCAATCATGCCGGACAGGCCGCAGAAGACCAGGTCGTGCTCGAGCGCAGCGGGGCTGCAATCGCTCGGGACCTCGGTGTAGGTGCGGCTTGCCAGCGCCAGCACGCGCAGGGCCTCGTCGGCCATGGCCTTGTTGGCGGCCACGAGCTCGGCACGGCGCTCCTCGGTCAGAGGGACGACCTTATCGCCCTCGTAGATGTGGGTGCACAGGCCGATCACCACGTCAGGCGCGCCCTTGGTGTACTGCTCGTACTCGCCGTCCAGGGTCTCGACGATCACGGACATCATCTTGCGGCCCGAGTCGAACGGGGCCTCGCCCACGCGCGGGTGCTCGGCAGTCAGGCCAGTGAGGCCCGCCTTGCCGGCGTCGTTGACAAGCGCGCACTCGGTCGGCTCGCCCACGGCCTCGCCCAGCTCCTCGTCCCACTGGGCATCGGAGCACAGTGCCATGCCGGCCAGGAACTTCTCCTTGGGCGCAGCGAGCTCGTGCTTGACGACGGTCATCTTGTTTTGAGTAAGGGTACCGGTCTTGTCGGAGCAGATGGTCTGTGTGCAGCCAAGGGTCTCGACGGCGGAAAGCTTACGGATAATCGCCTGGCGCTTGGCCATCTTGGTCACGCCGAGCGAAAGCACGATGGTCACGACGGCGACCAGGCCCTCGGGGATGGCGGCGACGGCAAGCGAGACGGCAACCATAAAGGTGTCGAGCAGGGCAGTCGGGTCGGTGAGGACATTGCCCACGCCGTGGCGGAGGATGTCAACGCCAAAGATCACGACGCAGATGACGATCACCATAATGGTAAGGATGCGGCTGAGCTCGGCGAGCTTCACCTGCAACGGCGTGAGCTCCTCCTTGGCCTCGGCCAGGGCGCCGGCGATCTTACCCATCTCGGTGTTCATGCCGGTGCCGACCACGACGGCGCGACCACGGCCGTACACGACGGTGGAGCCCATATAGCACATGTTCTTACGGTCGCCGAGCGGCACGTCGTCGGTGCCGGCGGCGAGCTCGATCACGTTGGCATGCTTCTCGACGGGCACGGACTCGCCGGTGAGCGCGGCCTCTTCGATCTTCATCGTGGCGCTCTCGAGCACGCGGCAGTCGGCCGGGACGGAGTCGCCCGCCTCGAGCATGATCACGTCGCCGGGCACGAGCTCGGCGCTCGGCAGGTGCACGAGCTTGCCGTCGCGTAGCACCTTGGACTGCGCCGCACTCATCTCCTGCAGGGCCTCGAGGGCCTCCTCGCTCTTAGCTTCCTGGACCACGCCCAGCACCGAGTTGACGATAACGACGAACATGATGATGGCAACATCGGCAAAGTCGGGCTCGCCCTTGACCATGCCCGTGAGCGCACTGATGACGGCGGCAACGATCAGCATGATGACCATAGGGTCAGCCATCTGTTCAAAGAAACGCCTCCACAGCGGCGTCTTCTCAGCTTCCTCGAGCTTGTTAGGGCCTGTCTTGGCAAGGCGCGACGACGCCTCGTCGTTGCTCAGGCCGAGGTTCTCATCGACGCCCTGGTCGCTGAGTACCTCCGCCGCGGCGGACAGGTATTCCTTTTGCATATAGAGTCCCCTCCTGGGATTCGGGCCACTCAGCAGATTGATGCCCGATCATAATTCCCAGGAGAAGGGCAAGGGCTCATCAAGGCTGCCGTGCTGAGCGGCAGTTGATAGTGGAGCTATGGTACCCCAAAGCGACGCGTCTAGCCAAAACAATCGGTTTGGAAATATGGTCCGCACGCAACGGTGCAGACCGTGTGATGCTCAACATTGGTAAAACGTTTTTTCTTCGGCACATCGTCAAACTGAAATATCGCCCAGATAGCAGCGGTTAGAGCGGTTGGTAAAGATTTTTCATATACCGTTTTTCTCGCAAAAAATGAACTTCCATTTCGGCATACGGTCGATTTTTTGGGGTATTCGGTCGGCATTTCGTTATAATCATTTCGGTTTTATTTCTTATGGTTTATCTATCAGCGCAAGACGATGTCAGATGGAGGTCTGAATGTACAAGCGCACCAAGATTGTATGCACCATGGGTCCCGCCTGCGATAGCGACGAGACCATCCGCGAGATGATCAAGGCGGGCATGAACGTCGCCCGTTTTAACTTCTCGCACGGATCCTACGACGAGCACCACGGTCGCATCGAGCGCGTCCGTCGTATTTCCAAGGAGCTCGGTCTGCCCGTCGGCATCCTGCTCGACACCAAGGGCCCCGAGGTCCGCACCGGCCTTCTGGTCGATGGCAAGAAGGTTGCCGTCAAGACCGGCGACAAGATTGTCGTCACCGCTCAGCCCACGTCCGAGGATTTCCACGGCACCGCTGAGCACATCTCCCTCGACTACCTGGCTCTGCCCTCCGAGGTCGAGAAGGGCTCCCTCATCCTGATCGATGACGGCCTGGTTGCCCTCGAGGTCGAGTCCGTCAGCGGCCAGGACATGACCTGCGTCGTTAAGAACGACGGCCTGATTGGCGAGCGCAAGGGCGTCAACATGCCCAACGTCAACATTTCGCTGCCCGCCATCACCGAGCGCGATCGTCAGGACATCCTCTTTGGCCTGACCGAGAACATCGACTACATCGCCGCTTCCTTCATCCGTGACGGCGAGTCCGTCCGCGGCATCCGCAAGCTTTGCCGCGAGAACGGTGGCGAGCACGTGACGATCTTCCCGAAGATCGAGTGCGCCCTGGGCGTCGAGAACTTCGACGAGATCCTCGAGGCTTCCGACGGCATCATGGTCGCCCGTGGCGACCTGGGTATCGAGATCAAGCCCGAGCTCGTTCCGCACATCCAGAAGGAGATCATCGCCAAGTGCAACGCGGCCTACAAGCCCGTTATCACCGCTACGCAGATGCTCGACTCCATGCAGCAGAACCCGCGCCCGACGCGCGCCGAGGTTGCCGACGTTGCTAACGCCATCTACGACGGCACCGACGCCGTTATGCTGTCCGGCGAGTCCGCTGCCGGTAAGTACCCGGTCGAGGCCGTTAAGATGCAGGCCAGCATTGCTCTCGAGACCGAGAAGTACCTCCCGGCCCACGCTCCGCTCGAGGTTCCGGCCGACGCTCACGGCACCCGCGTCGTCAACAACGTTGTGGGTATGTCCGCTGTGAACATGGCCACCACCGTTGGCGCCAAGTGCATCACCGTGCCGACGACCACCGGTCGTACCGCTCGCCTGATCTCGCACTTCCGCCCCAACATGCCGATCTGCGCGTTCTCCCGCCACGAGTGGGCCGTCCAGCAGATGATCATGTACTGGGGCGTTATCCCGCACCAGGCCGAGATTACCCAGGGCACCGTCAACGGCACGATCGTCAAGGCGATCGAGACCGCTAAGGAGCTCGGCTACGTCGAGGCTGGCGATTTGACCGTCGCTACCGCCGGCGATCCCCGCATGAGCGTCCAGCTCGAGGACAAGGTCTCCTCGACCAACGTCGCTTACGTCGCTCAGGTGCGTTAAGTCGTACTTGCAGGCATGTTTGCATTGCAAAGGGCCCGGAAGGCATTGCCTTCCGGGCCCTTTTTTAAGACCTTCTTC
>USCJ01000135.1 GCA_900553215.1 uncultured Collinsella sp. | reverse complement strand
TGTTGGTAAAAAAGTTACCACGACCAGCGTGTCAAATGTTGAGCAACAAAATTAAATCCGGTTAACGGTTATTTTCGCAGCTCAGCAGCTTTGACGAGATCGACCCAAATCACACTTGCCAGATAAACGCGCTTGCGAATGTAGGCACGCAGGCACCCAACGCCACCCTCCGCTACACTCAACATAGAGTTCTACATATGATTCTATGTAAGGAGTTTCATATGCCTGTCGTAAAGCCTATTTCTGATCAGACGCGCGCGCTAACTACCATTCAGGAACGCGAAGATCACATTCAACGTACCATCGCTCATGGTTATGACGACCTCACCAACGGTCGTGTGCGCCCCTGGAAACAAGCGAAGGCCGAGGCGGATCGGATGCGAGTCTCGAGATAAGCCCTCCCCCATGTAACCATCCTGTAAATCATAGCGGCGCAGTCGAGTTTTACCGTGATACGGTCGCGCCTGACGCTCCACTGTGCTAAAGTATCCCGAACGTTCAAACGACTACGAGGGGAACTAGAAGATGGCACGTGTGCACAACTTCTCAGCTGGCCCGGCCGCGCTGCCTACAAGCGTGCTCGCCGAGATCGCCGACGAGATGATGGACTACCGCGGTTGCGGCATGTCCGTGCTCGAGATGAGCCATCGATCTAGCATGTACCAGCAGATCATTGACGACGCCGAGGCAACCCTGCGCCGCCTGCTGAGCATCCCTGACAACTACCGTGTCCTGTTTTTGCAGGGCGGCGCCACGCTGCAGTTTGCGGGCATCCCCATGAACCTCATGCGCCGCGGCCGCGCCGGCTACGTCGTGACCGGCAACTTTGCCAACAAGGCGTACCAGGAGGCCGCCAAGTACGGCGAGGCCGTGCTGCTCGCGAGCTCCGAGGACACCAATTTCGACCGCATTCCCGCCATGGCCGACGTCAACGCGCGCATTGCCGCCGAGACCGCGGGCGACGGGCTCGACTACGTCTACATCTGCCAGAACAACACCATCTTTGGCACCATGTACCACGAGCTGCCCAACTGCGGCGATACGCCGCTGGTCGCCGATGTCTCGAGCTGCTTTCTGTCGCAGCCGCTCGACGTTGAGCGCTACGGGCTCATTTACGCCGGCGCACAGAAAAACGCCGGCGCCGCGGGCGTGACCGTAGTCATTGTGCGCGACGACCTCATCGCAGATGCCCCCGCCTTTGCGCAAACACCGCAGTACATGGACCTCAAGACCCAAGCCGCCAAGGGCTCCATGCTCAACACGCCCAACACCTTTGGCATCTACGTGTGCGGCAAGGTGTTCCGTTGGGTTGAGCAGACCGGCGGGCTCGCAGCCATGGCCGAACGCAACTGGGCCAAGGCCAATCTGCTCTATGACCTGCTCGAGCACAGCGAGCTGTTCCACGGCACCACGCAGGCCGACAGCCGCTCCATCGCCAACGTCACGTTCCGTACCGGCGACGCCGAACTCGACGCGGCCTTTGTCGCAGGCGCGGCCGAGCACCAGATTCAAAACGTCAAGGGCCATCGCCTGGTGGGCGGCATGCGCGCCAGCGTCTACAACGCCGTAACCATGGAAGATGTTCAGGCACTGGCCTCGTACATGAAGGACTTCGAAGCGCAGCATAGTTTGAGTCCGCGATCTAACTAGCCCGCAACGCGCGGGCCGACCAGCCACTTCAAACCACTTGTTTTAAACAAACCTGCTAAGGAGTTTTCCATGCGCAAGATCAAAACCATCGACGACATCACCAAGGACGGTAAGGTCGAGTTTGGCGAGGGCTACGAGTTTGTAGGCACCGCCGAGGAGGCCGACGCTATCCTGATGCGCTCCACCGACCTGCACGGCTACGAGCTGCCCGAGGGCATCCGTGCCATCGCCCGCTGCGGCGCCGGCGTCAACAATATCCCCATCGAGGAGTACGCCAAGAAGGGCGTCGTCGTCTTTAACTCCCCCGGTGCCAACAGCAATGCCGTCAAGGAGCTCGTCCTGGGCATGCTGGTGCTCTCGAGCCGCGGCGTGGTGCAGTCGATGAACTGGGTGCGCGACAACGCCGACGATCCCGAAATTCAGGTCGATGCCGAGAAGGCCAAGAAGGCCTTTGTGGGCCGCGAGCTCAAGGGCAAGCGCATCGGCGTCATCGGTCTGGGCAACGTGGGCTCCAAGGTCGCCAACGCCTGCGTCGACCTGGGCATGGACGTCTACGGCTACGATCCGTTCATTTCCGTCGAGCACGCATGGGTGCTGAGCCGCGAGGTGCAGCGCGTCGGCACGCTCGAGGACCTCTGCCGCGGCTGCGACTACCTCACCGTGCACGTGGCCAGCAAGGCCGACACCATCGGCATGATCAGCACCGAGCAGATCAACCTCCTGGCCCCGGGCGCCGTGCTCATCAACTATGCGCGCGAGACCATCATTGACGAGGACGCCGTTGACGCCGCCCTACGCGAGGGCAAGCTCAGCTGGTTTAGCTGCGACTTCGCCACGCCCAAAACCGTCAAGATGCCCAATACGTTTATCACCACGCACTCGGGCGCCGGCACCGGCGAGGCCGAGGCCAACTGCGCCGACATGGCCATCAGCGAGCTCAAGGATTACCTGGAGAACGGCAACATCGCGCACAGCGTCAACTACCCCGCCTGTAGCATGGGCAAGGCGCGCGCCGCAAGCCGCATCGCCTGCCTGCACGCCAACGTGCCCAACATGATCGGCCAGATCACGGCGATCCTGGCCAAGGACAATGCCAACGTGCAGCGTATGACCAACGAGTCCGCCGGCGAGAACGCCTACACCATGTTCGACACGGACGAGCACCTGGACAGCAGCACCATCGAGGCGCTCAAGCAGATTCCGTCGATGTATCGCGTGCGCGTGATCAAGTAGCGTCGGCGCCAAGCCTGCCAGACAGGCCACGACGCCCATTCGGCCCCCGTTTTCACAAAACGGAGGCCGATTTCGTTGCTCCCGGCGGCTTGAAAAGTGCTACCCAGAACAAGTTGTTTCGGATAATCGACAGTGAGGCCCAAGTCGCTAAGCACAACTGCTTTTATAAACAGCTTTATCAGGGGTTTTAGTAGGTAAAAATCGATCTCTATGTGCCAAATTTAAATTGACTGTCCATTTTCCGAAATAACTTGTTCTGGATAGCATTTTTAAAGTCAATTCCAAGGAGCAATTGGAGCCTTTTCGCAACCAAAACTCTAGCTCGCGCGACCGTTTTCCACCTGCACGACTACATTCCCGCCCAATTGATAAAAATCTCCTCACGAAGTCGCCGCTCAAGCTCCTGCTGCCGCGGTGTCTTGTCTTTTAGCGGCACATCGAGATAGGACATGATAAGTTCCATCACCACGCGGAAGGCATCGGGGTCGGCCAGCTGACCATAGGTCATCAGAACGACGGGATATCCCATGGCTTGCAGGGCCGTCGCTCGATCGGAGTCCGAGATCTTGGATTCTATGGATCCGTGAATGGCTTTACCTTGACATTCAACCAGGCACTCTCGGCTGCCGTCCTTATTTGCCAGCAGAATATCGGCGTAGCGCCTATCAAGCCCCGAAATCAGGCGGGCGCTGCGCGTCATGCGAATCTCGACGTTATTGGTAAGGTGCAGCCCCTCGCCGCCGCGCAGCCTCGAAAGGCCAAACAGCATCGAAGCCTGGACCTCAAGCGGCGATGCCACAATCCCCGTAATGCATTTCGCGGCACGTGTGAACGATTTAGCACCGCGGAGCCCTTGGATCTTATTGGCGAACTCCGTTAGTTCAGAGAGCTCGATCAAGGGAGGTCGTTTCCACAAGTCCGTTGGATTCCCCGAGGTATCCTTTATGTTTTCCCAGCCCGACCGTGCGTCATCCCACCGGCTCCCATATGCCTGCTCAAGCGCCAACTTTACTTGAGGCACAATCTTGCACACGGCAAAGGTGCCGCACATCTCATACATGCACATGATCAGACGCTCGTTTGAGACCGAGGAAGCCAGGGTTAGCAGGGTAAGGAGCGGGGACGCGACATCAAGTCCAAACTCTGTCTGCTGCACGGACCCAAACGGTCTCTCCCCGTTCCAAACATGCCTGACAATGCGACCGCCCTTACGTCCGCAGCCGCCCTGCGTCAACACGTATAACGGGGTACCCAGGAAATGCTTGACGAGCGGATGCTCACAAAGGCGCTCCCTGCGCGGGTCGTCCACAGAATCGGGCAGGTCCGGCATTATTGCCAAGACCTGTGGAGGTATCCGGTAATACCGAAAGGCAGATATGTCGCACAGCATGTCGTCCATGAAGGGTACATACCCACTGCGTCGTTTGTGAGCCCGCCCGGACGGCAAACGCGCTGGCTCGGCCTGCGAACGGTAAATACCGCTGCGCGCACGCCGCGGATCTCTCAAGAGGCTTACAATCGGTTTGGAAAGCAGACTGATTATGAGGTTGCATATGGTTGATGAGGACTTTGCCTGGCGGCTTGCGCAGGAGCTCGTGCGGATCGACAGCTCAGACCCGGGCGCGTATGAGGATGAAATTGAGCGGTATATCAAAGCACTGGTTGAGGCTCAGCTGGAGCGGTTGAGCCATCCGGTGCTCCATGCCGTGCAGGTTGAGGAACTCGAGGTGCTGCCCCGGCGCCGCAACCTTATGGTCACCGTGCCCGGTTTGAGCGACGAGCCACGGCTCG
>USCJ01000134.1 GCA_900553215.1 uncultured Collinsella sp. | reverse complement strand
CCAGGATGGCGTGAAAGACGGCGGTCATGGCGACAACGGGCAGCATGGCTGCGGCGAGCTCGCCCACCACGCCGAGCATGGCCATCTTGATGACCATAAAGATGACGCCCGAGACAAAGGTGGTCACGAACGTTGCGATGATGGCGACGGCAGGCTTAACCTGGCCGCCCTTGGCGGCGGCGTTGACGATGACGGCCATAAGCATGGCGGCGATGCCCTCGGCGGCAAAATCGACAAACGGCGAGGTGGTGGTGATCTGGATCACGGCGGCCGAGATGAGGCCGATGACGAGCGCCTGACCAATGTTGGGGCGAATGACCAGAATGGTGAGGCAGAAGGCCGAGATGATGAACTCGGGGCTGATCATGCCGCCCGAGATGCTGGAGATAGCCTTGCCGACGGTGAAGTTGAGGATGAAGCCGGCGGCAAGCAGGATGGCGAGCAGGACAAGGGCACGGATATCGAGCTTACCGCGGTCGGCGGTCTGGACGGTACGGGGCTGGGCGGCGGTGGTGTTCTGAGACATGGTGAAAGTCCTTTCAAAAAGGGGAGTGCAAGAAAAACGGAGGCGCGTGATGCGAATGCGATCGGGCTCGAGATAGAAAAAGGCCCCCGGTCGAAACCGGAGGCCTTCCAATCACCTAGAGCGCAAAAACAGGCGTGAGGGACTCACCGTCGACCGATCGTATTCGCATCACGCCACCACCAGTTGTTGAGAGAGTTCATCGTGTTCTTCATGTTGGTGGCTCCTTTCGTGATGTCGTGGCGCGGTCGCACCTAGTTGCTGTTGCGCTGCACTATAGCACAGCGAAGTGTGTGCGGGGAAATCTTTTTTAAAAAGATTTCAGGCGGGTTTCCCGCCGGTCAAAAGAGCGGGCTGAGCGAACGAGGCTGCCATCGCTGCCTTGCCCGCTCAGCTAGGACATGAGGGCCTTAGGCCTTCTTGCGACGATAGATCACGTAGGCGCAGACACCGATGATGACGACGGCGCCAACGGCCATGGCAGCCATGTTGTTGCCCTCGGACTTCTCCTCGGTGGCCTCTTCCTCTTTGACCTCGGGCTCGGCTACATCCTCATCGGAGAGGGCCTCGTCGGCGTAGGTGATGGACTCGACCAGGCAGTCGTTGTCGGCATCGTAGTCACTCGGGACGAACTCCTCGGAGAAATCCTCCTCCTTGAGGTAGTCACGCATCTCCTCGAGCATAGCCTTGCACTTGAGGTAGGTGTTCTTGGTGGCAGCCTTGCCGGCCTTGTTGGCCAGGGCGGTGCGGGCCTCGGTGTCCTCGGTGGCCTGCATGGCATCGTCGACGGTCAGGTTCTGCTCGATGAGTTCCTTCTGCAGGGCGTCGAGATAGGCGCGGACGCCGGTGGCGCAGTGGTCGCGGTTCTCATAGGCGAGTGTGTTGATGTCCATGAGGACGTAGTTGATGGAGTTCTTGGGCTCCTCGTTGTTCACGACGTCTTCCTCTTCGCAGTGATCAAAGGAGACATCCTGATCGCTGAAGTAGGGGCTGATCTCGGTGAGCAGTGCGGAGTAGAAGGGGATGGCGACGGAGAATTCGGCGTTGGAGAGCATCTCCCACTGAATGGTCGCGATCTCGGGGTCCATGCCCTGACGGATCTGGAAGGTGTGGATCTCGGTGTTGCGGTTGGAACCAATGGCATAGGCGCCGTCGGTGTTGGCGTTGAGGCCGGCGACATTCTCGCCACGAGTAGCAAAGCTGCGGATCATCTCAAAGGTGTTCCAGTCGGACTTGCCGGGCTGGAAGAACAGCGGCTGCATCTCGTGGACCAGGGCGCCGGTCGTGGCGCGAGCATCTTCGCGCTCGTCCTTAACGATCTCGTAGTCGGTGCCCTCGGCAAGCGGAGCCATGAAGTAATCGCGGCCCTGGATATAGCGCGACCAAGAATGCATGGCCTGCTCGCTAATTTCCTCACCGTAGGTCTGGGCAACGTCGAACTGGCCGTCATCGAAGTACTTGGCAAAGCCCTTTTCTTCGGGCATGGTCTGAATGTCCTTGGAGTGGAGGCAGTTCTCGGTGTCGTTGAGGTTAACCTTGTAGTTAAGGTTGCCGATGTTGGGGTTGACCGAGGCGATGTCGTCGGTGAGCTTCATGGCAATCCACTGATGGCCAGAAAGTCCGGCGAACAGCCAGGTCTCGTTGTTGTCGGCGATGATGATCTGGTCGTTGGTGCAGATGCCCTGCTCGTCGACCAGACTTCCGAGGAGCTCGACGCCCTCGCGGGCCGTGGCGCTCTCGCCCAGGATGACGCTGGCGTAGTTGTATTCACCGATGCCGGTCTCCTCGGTGAGGGGGTCGGCCTCCTCGGCCTTCTCGTTGTAGGAGGTGCTCAGCGTGGCAGAGCAGGAGACGCCCTTCTCGTTGATGCCAGCCTCGGAATAAGCGTCATAGCGATCTTCCCACTGAGAGGGGTTGTCGCGAACGAAGGTGTAGCGATACGTGGGGCCCGTGGACTTGTACTCAAAGCCGGATTCGAGCGAGGTGTACTTGCTACCGTCCTTGTGCGCAGGCTCAATGCCAAAGTGCTTGATATAGCGTGTGCTAAAGTCCTCTGCGCGGCCGTAGTACGTGTTGCCGTCCGCCGTGAGTTTGCTGCCCATGTAGATCTGGGTGCAAGCGAGTGCCGAGGTCGGCATGGCCATAATGGCCGCAGCTCCGAATGCAAGGCCGCAGCCAAGCTTCTTGAGCGTGTTGACGGGATGAGTAAACCTCATGATCCCTCCCAACTGTTGAGACCCCGCAAAGCTATGTGGAATCTCAGCTAATAAATACATCTATTAGCCTATAGGAAGTCTAGAGAGTATTCATCTATTTCGATGAAATACTCGATGAGCGTCCTAAAATATGCGATGAACGGATAAGAATACTCATTATGTAGCTTTACTTAAATAAAGGCACCCTGCAATTACTCTACCTGAATAAAGCACCTTGCACGGGGCGCAAAGAAAAATCCCCCGCTGTTTGGCAAATGCATAAACAACGGGGGAGACGATGATTGGATGAATATCATACCAATGTGGAATTACTTCTTCCGGCGGTGGATAACGTTAATCGCATAGCCGATGAGCATGGCCAAAACGATGACGATAAAGCCGAGCAGGGGATTGTCGTTCATGGGGTCCTCCTATTTTCCGAGTGGGGAGAATTCGTCGACGATGAGGTCGAGGCATTGCGGAAGTGCGCGGGCTCCAAAGACGCCCGAATTGCTGGAGATAATCTCGCCATCGAACTGCATGCCCAGCGACGGGGTGCAGGTGATCTTGGCTTCTTTGGTCTGGATGATCTTGAACTGCGGACGGCCGAGCACCTTGCCGGCGGGGTCGAGTGCGGCGGTGATCACGGTCGGGAGGAGCTGCACGGTTTTTACGGGCTCGATGACCGCGATATCGACCATGCCGTCGTTCATGCGGCAGTTGGGGAACAGGTTGATGTCGTTTTGGATGACAGACGTGTTGCCTGCCATGCAGCAGATGCCGTCGAGCTCCTCGACAATGCCGTCATGCTCAATGGTAAAGTGCGCCACCGTGGGGTTGGGTGTGGCGAGCGCCGACAGGAAGTAGGCGATCTCGCCGATGTCGTTTTTAGTGGGGGCGGCCTTCATCATAATCTCAGCGTCAACGCCCGAGCCGGCGATGATGATAAAGCCATGGCGCTTTTCGTTGCCGTTCTCGTCGAGCCAAAAGAGCTCGCCCATGTCGACTTTGACCGTGCGGCCAGCGCGGCATGCCTTGGCGAGCGCCGCTGCCTCGGGGGCATTGCCGATGTTGTTAAAGAATAGGCAGGCCGTGCCGGAGGGGAAAACGAGCGTGGGAACGCCGCAGCCGCGCATCTGGTCGAGCACGTTGGAGACGGTGCCGTCGCCGCCCGAGACGACCACGCGGTCGAACTCGCGAACGTCTGCCACGGCGTCCTCGGGCTCCAAGCCATCGCCGATAAAGCGCATCACAACCTCGTCGCCGCCCTGTGCAAGGGCGTGCGTGAATGCGTAGATTTCATCTGAACTGGGGCCCGATGCCGGGTTGTGGATGATAAGGCAGCGCATACTTACGTTCCCGTTCTGTGACTAACCGAGTATAGTTGTAGGGCAATGCCGATATCCTACCCGTGTTTTTCGGGCCTAACCTTATTCGATGGGTTGATATGTACATTTCCACACATCAGGCTCTGCTCGACTTTTGCCAGCGCGCCCGCGAGGTCGACGCGATCGCCGTCGACACCGAGTTTTTGCGCGAGCGCACGTTTCATCCGCGCCTGTGCCTGGTCCAGATTGCCACCCCTGCCGAGAGCGTCGCGGTCGATCCTCTGGTGATCGACGACCTATCGCCGCTGGCAGAGCTTATGGCCGACGAGAGCGTGACCAAGGTGTTTCACGCCTGCTCGCAGGATATGGAGGTTATGCTCCATACCGTGGGCGTGCTGCCGCGTCCCATTTTTGACACGCAGGTGGCCGCCGCCTTTTTGGGCGAGCGCCAGCAGATTTCCTACGGCGCGCTCGTGCAGACGTTTTGCGGTGTCTCATTGCCCAAGACCGAGTCGCTGACCGATTGGTCGCGCCGCCCGCTGACCGACAAACAGATCGAGTACGCGATCGATGACGTCAAGTATCTGATCGTCGCCTATACCGAGATGATGAGTCGCCTGCGCGAGCTG
>USCJ01000133.1 GCA_900553215.1 uncultured Collinsella sp. | reverse complement strand
GGTGGCGAGCAAGCCGAGCGGCGTAGCCACGACAAGCACGGCGACCAGAATGAGCGTGGGAATCAGGGAAGTCTTCTTGGCGGTACCATCGGCGGCAAGCTGGCCATCGGCGGCTTCGGGGCCGACGATAATGCTCGGCGCCGTCTTCTTAATGAAGCCGTAGATGGCGGCCGTCGCCACGCCCTCGATCACGCCGGCAACCAGCATATGCGGGATCAACATGGCCGGAATAGCCACGGACAGCGGGAAGGGGCAGTACAGAGGGGCGCCCGAAGCGTTGGTGAAGAGCATCGGCTGAATACCAAACTCGATTGCCGCGCACAGGGCCGCCAGGCACAGGCCGACCCAACCGCTCACGATGGCAGAAACCGAGGTGCCCCAGCTCTTGTCGTGCAGACGGCTGTTGAGCGCACGGAACACGATAGCAGCGACAAACGGCAGCACAAAGGCCATGTTAAAGCAGTTGGCGCCAAACGACAGAACGCCGCCGTCGCCAAACAGCAGCGCCTGCAGCGCGAGTGCAACCGAGACTGCAATGGCAGCAGCCTCGGGGCCCAGCAGCAGCGTGATGAGCGCGCCACCAACAGCGTGACCAGTGGTGCCGCCGGGCAGCGGCACGTTGAACATCATGAGCAAAAAGGAGAACGCAGCGCAAATACCCAGAAAGGCCATATGCTCGCGATCGAGCGTGGCGCGCACTTTCTTGATGCAGTGAACCCATACGGGCACCATCGCCACCGCCATAACGGCATCGGTCTGCGGGGACAGATAATTATCGGGAATATGCATGAGCCCTCTCAATCAGAACGTTGCGTGTTACGTTTCCAACAATCCGTAACACCGACTCTGCATACTAACAAAAAGGCGCACCGCCCACAACGCAGCACGCCCTTGCAATACGTACGTTATTAACCCAAGTCCACACACCGCCCAATAAAGGGCCCATGCACTCCCAACTTTCCGGTCACCCGGAAGAAGGTGCGGTCCGCTCGCAACAAGATTAACGCAGGAACCCGCCCCCGAGAGGGGTTTTCTAAGGCAACATCCCGCAGCCGCGAAGCGGCGAGGACGTTGCCGTAAAACCCCGCAGGGGGCGGGTTCCAAACGGCAAAGATTACGAGCGGACCTCGCCGTTTACGCCCTTGCACACCTTGGTGACAATCTTCTGGTGCGCCTTCTCGACCTCTTCGCTGGTGAGCGTGTGGTCATCAGAGCGATACGTAAGTGCGAAGGCCATGGACTTCTTGCCCTTGCCGATGCGAACCGGATCGCGGTAGACATCGAACAGGCGCACGCCCTCGAGCAGCTTGCCGCCGGCACTCGTAATACGACGCTCAAGATCCTCGCAGGTCACAGTGTTGTCGACCACGATAGCAAGGTCGTGCTCAACGGCCGGGTACTGCGAGAACTCACGGTAGTTCTCCTGATTGCGGGCGCCCTTGATCAGCTTGTCCAGATCGAGCTCAAAGGCAACGACAACCTCGTCAATGCCCATAGCCTCGCGCGCCTCGGGGTGAATCTCGCCGACCCAGCCCAGCACGGTGCCGCCGGACAGAACCTCAGCCGCACGGCCCGGCTGCAAAAAGGCATAGCCCTCGCCCTCGACGGGACGGAAGCGGACCTTCTCGATGCGCAGCTGGGCGAGCAGCTCCTCGACAATGCCCTTGCCAAAGAAGAAACGTAGCTTGCGGTACTTCATGTTCCAAGACTGCTCGCTCCACTGACCCGAGAGCACACCCGCCACGGACTTGGTCTCCTTGGGCAGGCTGGCGTTCTCGCGACCGTGGAACAGGCTGCCGACCTCGTACAGATGCACGTTAGGCGTGCCGTGGGCCTCGTTGTAGGCCACAGACTGCAGCAGACCCGGCAGCAGCGAGCGGCGCATCTCGGTCTGCTCGGCCACCAGCGGGTTCATGAGAACCACGGGGCAGCCGCGGCCCTCGGTGGACATACCGATCTTCTCCAGGTCGCCCGGGGCGGCAAAGCCAAAGGTCGTGGTCTCGTTGAGGCCACAGGCGCGCAGGATCTCGCCGACCTTGCGGGTGAGCTTCTGCTCGCGGGTCAGGCCGCCGATGTGGTTCTTGGCAGCCGGGATGGTCGCCGTCACGCGGCCCATGCCCCACAGGCGCAGGACCTCCTCGATCAGGTCGATCTCACGCGGCAGGTCGGGACGGAAGCTCGGCGGCGTGACCATGAAGTCCTCGCCGTCGCGCTCGACGGTGCAGCCCAGACGGGTGAGCGAACGCTCGATAAAGTCGGTCTCGATGTCGGCACCGCAGATGGCATGCACGCGGGCCAGGCGCAGCCTAATGCTGTCGATGGTTTTGGGCGCGGGGAACACGTCCACATAGCCGGGGGCGACCTCGCCGCCGGCGATCTCCTCGATAAGCGCGCACGTCACATTGGCGACGTCCACGCAGCCGGTCTCGTCGACCTGGCGCTCAAAGCGGATGGAGGCGTCGGAGATCAGCGACAGGTCACGGCTGGTGTGCGAGGTGCGACCGGCGTTGAAGCAAGCGCTCTCGACCATCACGTCGACGGTATCGTCCTCGATCTCGGAATCCATGCCGCCCATGACACCGGCCAGCGCCACGGGACGCTCGCCGTCGGTGATGAGGCCCATGCCGGCGTCGAGCACACGCTCCTCGCCATCGAGCGTCGTGAACTTCTCGTCCTGCTGGGCGGCGCGAACCACCACGCGACGGTGGCCATCGCGCTCGGCAAAGGTGTCCAGGTCAAAGGCGTGCAGCGGCTGGCCGGTGAGCATCATCACGTAGTTGGTGATGTCGACGATGTTGTTGTGCGGGCGCACGCCCAGGGCGTTGAGGCGCTTGACCATCCAGTCGGGCGACGGGCCGACCTTGACGTTGCGCACGATGCGGGCAACGTAGCGGTCGCACAGGCCCTCGTCGGCGATCTCGACCGAAAGCTCGTCGTCGGTCGCGCGGCCGGTCTCGACCTTGATGGCGGGCAGCTCAACGTGGAAATCGCGGTCGAAGATGGCACCGGTCTCGCGGGCCATGCCGATCATGGACAGGCAGTCGGGGCGGTTGGGCGTGATCTCGCAGTCGAGCACGGTATCGCTCGAGCCCACATACTCGGCAAACGGCATGCCGCAGGGCGTGTCCTCGGGCAGAATCATGATGCCGGAGTGGTCGCCGCCCAGGCCGAGCTCGCGCGCGGAGCAGTTCATGCCCATGGACACGACGCCGCGAAGCTTGCTCTTCTTGATCTTGACGTCGCCGGGCAGGACAGCGCCGATCATGGCCGTGACGATGTGATCGCCGGCCTCGAAGTTCTGCGCGCCGCAGACGATCTGCAGCGGAGCGGGGTTGCCGTCGGCGTCGAGGTTCTTGTCGCCCACGTCGACCGAGCACACATACATGTGGTCGCTATCGGGGTGAGGGGTCTTGGTGAGCACCTTGGCGGTCACCACGTGGTCGAAAGACTCACCCACGGTGTCGATCGCCTCGACCTCGGTGCCGGTACGGATATATTCGTCCGAAAGGGTCTTGGGATCCTCCGGAATATCGATCATGGTCTTGAGCCAGTCGTAAGAAACACGCATCTAGCTCTCCTTTCATACTGAAAGCCTGCGAAGAGATGCAGGTGGAAACTTCAACTTTGTGAACATTCCTTACAAAGCGAGGGTTGTCCAAGTGCGGCAGATCGGCCCGAAAGAGGAGCGCCGCGTACTTTGGTACGCAAGCGACGAATGAGCGCCGAGGTGCCGTGCTTGGGCAAGCCGCAGCCTAGAACTGATTCAAGAAGCGCATATCGCCCGTCATGAGCGTTCGCAGGTCCGGCAGGTCGTAGCGCAGGGCCGCGACGCGCTCGGCGCCAATGCCAAAGGCGAAGCCGGTGTACTTCTCGGGATCGATGCCGCAGTTGATCAGGACGTTGGGGTCGACCATGCCGCAGCCCAGAATCTCGATCCAGCCGCTGTGCTTGCAGAAGTTGCAGCCCTTGCCGCCGCACACGTGGCAGCTCACGTCCACCTCGCAGCTGGGCTCGGTGAAGGGGAAGAAGTGCGGGCGATAGCGCGTCTTGCGGTCCTCGCCAAACATGCACTTAACAAAGTAGTCGAGCGTGCCCTTAAGGTCGCCAAAGGTAATGCCCTCGTCGACGACCAGACCCTCGATCTGGTTGAACTGCGGAAGGTGGCAGGCATCGGCCGTGTCGGGACGGTAGACGGTGCCCGGGCAAATCATGTAGATGGGCGGCTTTTGCGACTCCATGGTGTGGATCTGCACGCCCGAGGTCTGGGTGCGCAGCAGCACGTCGGACTCGCCGTGGGCGTGGGCCTCGGGGTGCGCGACGCTGCCGGGGTTATTGTCGACCACGTAGAAGGTATCGCGGGCCGAGCGGCTCGGGTGATCCATGGGGGCGTTGAGCGCGGTGAAGTTGTAGTAGGAGGTGTCGACCATGGGACCGGACTCGACGGTGTAGCCGATGCCGCAGAAGATGTCCTCGGCCTCCTCGATAATCTGCTTGATCAGGTGCTGGTGGCCGATCTGCGGACGGATGCCCGGCAGCGTGATGTCGACGGCGTCGTGCTCCAGTGCGCGCTTGAGGGCGGCGGCCTTCATCTCGGTGTTGCGCTCGTCGAGCATGCCCTCAATCAGCTGGCGCATCTCGTTGGCTCGCTTGCCCATCACGGGACGATCCTCGGGGG
>USCJ01000132.1 GCA_900553215.1 uncultured Collinsella sp. | reverse complement strand
CGCCTCGCCCCCGCTCTCGCCATCTCACAGCTCATCATCCTGTTTGTCTCGGTGGCGCTCATGGTGGGAACGCTTGCACTGGTCAGAAACCTCGACGTGGTCATGCGCTACAAGTACACCTTTGGCATTGTCGGCATCATTCTGCTGATGCTGCCCATCTTTATCGGCACTACGATCTCGGGCTCCAAGCTGTGGATTCGCATCGCGGGCTTTACCATCCAGCCCGGCGAGTTCGCCAAGGTCTTTATCGTGCTGTTCCTGGCCGGCTACTTGGCCGAGAACCGCGAGTTGCTCTCCATCTCCAACCGCAAGATCCTGGGCTTTAAGATCCCTCGCCTGCGACTGCTGCTGCCGCTGTTTGCCGTGTGGGGTGTGTGCCTGCTCGTCGTCGTCTTCGAACGCGACCTGGGTTCGGCCGTACTGTTCTACACCATCTTCTTGCTGATGCTCTACGTTGCCACGGGACGATTCTCGTATGTCGTTATCGGCCTTGCGCTCTTAGCCGTTGGAGCCGTGGGCGCCTACAAGTTCCTGTCTCACGTTCAGGTACGTTTCCAGGTTTGGGTCGATCCTTTTAAGGACGCCCAGGGCCAGGGCTACCAGATCGTCCAGTCGCTCTTCTCGCTTGCCGATGGCGGTCTGGTCGGTGTTGGCATCGGCAACGGCATGGCCAACAACATCCCCGTCGTCGAGTCCGACTTTATCTTCTCGGCTATCGGCGAGGAGATGGGCCTTTTGGGCGGCGGCGCCGTGCTCATCCTGTTTATGCTCTTTGCCGTGCGTGGCCTCACCACGGCTGCCCGCGCTAAATCCGACCTCGCAGCCTTTAGTGCCACGGGCCTTACGGCCGCCATCAGCTTCCAGGCCTTCCTGATCGTTGGCGGCGTAACCCGCCTGATCCCGCTGACCGGCGTCACCCTGCCTTTTATGAGCCAGGGCGGCTCCTCGCTGCTGGCGAGCTTTATCATCGTCGCGCTTCTGCTGCGCGCCGGTGACGAGGCAACCGGACGCGAGGCAGAGCTTACCGGCACCGGCACCATGGCCGCCATCACCGATGATCAGGTCGCATCTGCCGCCGCCCCGACGGGCACGCGCTTTGCCACCTCGTCTTCCTGCGGCAGTGGCAGCCATTCCGTCGGCTCGCATGCGCCGCCGCCTGCTCGACACGCCTGAATCCGGTGTGCTCGGCCGCGTTGCGCTCGCCAACCGTCTAACCCGTGCGGTACTAGCCTTTACGGCGCTGTTCGCCATCCTTATCGGCAACCTCACCTATGTCCAGGTCATCAAGGCCAAGGACTATCAGGATATGCCGACCAACAACCACACCATCGCCCGCTCCAAGTACATCCAGCGCGGCTCCATCATCACGTCCGACGGCGTGACGCTGGCCGAGTCGCTGCAGCAGGAGGACGGCACCTACGTACGCTCCTACCCCAACGGCAACCTGGCAGCGCACGTGGTTGGCTACGTGAGCCAGCAGTTTGGCACCACCGCTATCGAGAGTGTCATGAACGACACGCTCACCGGCTCCAAGGATTACTCCAGCTGGAACAACGCCATCGCGTCGCTCGCGGGCCAAACCCAGCCGGGCAACACCGCCAAGCTCACCATCGACTCGCGTATCCAGACAGCTGCCGAGCAGGCACTCAAGGGCTTTAAGGGCGCTGTAGTGGTCATCGACCCGCGTACCGGCGCGGTACTCGCATGTGCCAGCTCGCCCACCTACGACAACACCAACATCGACGCCCTGCTGCAGGCGGGCGGCGGCGAGGACGGCTCCATGTACAATCGCGCCATGGACGCGCTGTACACGCCGGGCTCCACGTTTAAGGTCGTTACGCTTTCCGCGGCACTCGAGACCGGTACCGCCAGCCTTACCAGCACCTACCAGGCGCCCGGCTCCATGGACATCGGCAACGCACCGGTCATCAACTATGCCAACGAGAGCTACGGCACCATCAGCCTGCAGCAGGCCTTTGCCGTGTCCTCCAACGTCGTCTTTGGCCAGGTGGCAAACGAAGTTGGCGCAAACACGCTCGTGCAGTTTGCCAACGCCTTTGGCTACGGCCAAGAGCTCGGCCAGGACCTGACCTCCACGGCCTCCATCATGGCCGACCCGTCGCTCATGACCGAGTGGGAGACCGCCTGGGCCGGCGCCGGCCAGCCTGTCGGCATGGACCACACGCCCGGCCCGCAGACCACCGTCATGCAAAACGCCGTGATTGCCGCCGCCATCGCTAACAGTGGCGTGGTCATGGACCCGTACTTTGTAGCCCAGGTACTCGCCCCAGACGGAACCGTGGTTAAGACCACGCAGTCCCGCTCGCTGGGCCAGGCTGTCAGCTCTGCCACGGCCGACCAGGTCAAGCAGGCCATGCTCGCCGTCGTCCAGTCCGGTACCGGCACCGATGCCCAGGTCCCCGGCGTCAAGGTCGCCGGCAAGACCGGCTCGGCCGAGATCGGCGGCACCAACGTCAACTCGATGTTCGTTGGCTTTGCCCCTTACGATTCACCCACGGTCGCCATCTCGGTGGCCTTGGAGGATTACGACAAACACGACGTCAAGGCGGCCAAGATTGCCGGCATCGTCCTGACCGCGGCGCTCGCCGCACAGGGAGCGTGATGCCCATGATCGAATCGGACACCCGAGGCGCGCCGCGGCCGAAGAGTTAGCGGCAACGCGCCACACGGCCCCAGCGGCCACATCGTAGGTACTACACACATCGTTGAGCGAATAGTTATGTTAGGAGCAGGAATGGAACAGAGGGTCCTCGGGGGAAGATACCTCCTCAAGGATAAGGTGGGGACAGGCGGTATGGCGACCGTCTACCGTGCACAGGACCAGGTCCTCGACCGCACGGTAGCCGTCAAGATCATGCTGCCACAGTATGCTGGCGACGCAACCTTCGCCGCACGCTTTAAGCAGGAGGCCCAGGCAGCAGCCGGTCTCTCCTCCCCCTATATCGTTGGCGTCTACGATTGGGGCAAGGACGGCGACACCTATTACATCGTCATGGAGTTCGTGCGCGGGTCCGACCTGAAGACCGCCATCCAGCAGCGCGGCGCCATCAACCAGCGCAAGGTCGCCGAGATCGGCTCGCAGGTGTGCCAGGCGCTCTCGGTCGCGCACAAGCAGGACATCATCCACCGCGACGTCAAGCCGCAGAATATCATGGTGCTGCCCGACGGCAACATCAAGGTCATGGACTTTGGCATCGCGCGCGCCAAGAACAGCCACCTCACGCAAGACAACAACGTGCTGGGAACCGCCCACTACGTCAGCCCCGAGCAGACCCGCGGTCAGGACCTCGGCCCCACCTCGGATATCTACTCGCTGGGCGTCGTGATGTACGAGTGCGCCACCGGCCGCGTTCCCTTTGACGGTGACGACGCTATCTCGGTCGCACTCAAGCAGGTCAACGAGCTGCCTATTCCGCCGAGCCAGATCAACTCCGGTGTCGATGCCGACCTTGAGCGCATCATCCTTAAGTGCATGGAGAAGGACCCGGCAAACCGCTTCCAGACCGCCGACGAGCTGCGTCAGGTGCTCAACAGCTACCTGTCCGGTCGTGCCGTCAACATTTCAGAGCCCACGCGCATCATCGGTGCCCCCGGTGAGCTGGGCGCCACCAAGACTCGCGAGCTTTCCGATCAGACGCGCGCCATGGTGCGTCCCGTCTCGGGCGTGAGCGGCCAGAATGCCGCCCGTAGCTCGGTTTCGGGCTCCACCGGCTCCTACGAGGTCGAAAAGCCCAAGTCCAACAAAAACAAGATCATCGCCGCCGTGGTGGCAGCTGTTGCCGTCATCGGCATCGTGGTGGCCTTTGCTACTGGGCTCTTTGGCGGCGAGCAGGTCACCGTGCCCGACGTGCTGGGCAAAGACCAGCAGACTGCCGTCGAGCTGATCAAGGAGGAAGGCCTTGAGGTCGGCACCATCGACCAGAGCTATAACGACGATGTCGACGAGGGCAAGGTTGCCGAGCAGACCCCCAACGGCAACACCAAGAAGCCCAAAGGCACCAAGGTGAACCTGGTGATCTCCAAGGGCCCCAAGCCCTCCGAGAAGGTTGAGGTTCCCCAGCTTGTCGGTCTAACCAAGGACCAGGCAGAGGCGGCACTGGCAAGCGTTGGCCTAAAGGGCAACGCCTCCGAAGAGGCCAACGAGGCCGATGAGGGCCAGGTCTTTGAGCAGGGCACCGAAGCCGGTAAGGAAGTCGAGAAGGGCACGACCATCTCGTACAAGGTCTCGAGCGGCCCGGATACCACGTCCGTCCCCGACCTGACCGACATGACCGAGGCCCAGGCGCGCAACGCCCTCGATATGGCAGGCTTTGGCGTCGACGTGAGCTACCAGGAGAACGACTCGGTTACCGAGGGCACCGTGATCAGCTGGAACCCCAGCGGCAAGCAGAAGCCCGGTGCCACGATTACCGTCGTCATTGCCAAGAAGTCCGGCAAGGCCAGCGTTCCGGGCAACCTGTACGGCAAGAGCATCTCTGCCGCCGTCACCGCGCTCAACAACGCCGGTTTCTATAACATTGGCTTCTGTGACCAGAACGGCAATCCCGTGAGCGGTAACGAGGATGCCACCGTTACGGGCGTCTCCCCCACCGGCAAGCAGTCCACCGACAGCACGATTACGCTGACGGTTGCACTTTCTGGCTCGGGCTCGGGTTCG
>USCJ01000131.1 GCA_900553215.1 uncultured Collinsella sp. | reverse complement strand
GCGGGAATCTGGGCGTACACATTTCCTACACATATTAAAACCCTGCTTACGTTTGCCAGCCGTTCTCTACCGCTCACCGAGGGCCTCTTTATAGTGAAGCGTCATATGGCTAAAGCTGATAGGCTCCCTTAGCCAAGGCACAGCCGGCATCGAGCAACTCATCGCGCTCCTCCACCGAGAACCCCTCGGCGTATACGCGAACCACCGGTTCGGTCCCGCTGGGGCGGATCAGCAGCCAGGGGTCATCCTCGAATGCCAAACGTAAACCATCCATATGGCTTACAGCCTGCGGCGCCTTGCCGCAAATCGATTTAGGATTCATGCCAGGAAGCAGCGTTCGCAGCGATTCGGCGTCTTCGGCCTCAAGGCGCAAATCGCGACGCCCATAGCTCGTCTTACCAAAACTGGCCTCGAGCTGATCGACCAAAACGCCCAAAGGCGCGCCCGTCTTTGCCATAAGCTCACACAGAATCAGACAAGCAAGGATTCCATCACGCTCAGGCATATGCGCGGCGATGCCGATACCGCCGGCCTCCTCGCCTCCCATGAGGACGCCGCCCTTCTTCATCTCTGCAGCTATATATTTGAAACCGACCGGCTTAACGGTCACACGACAGCCAAGCGCCTCGGCAATGCGACGCACTAGCGTCGAGCACGAGAGATTGACGACGACACGCCCCTCCAAATTGCGGAATTGAACGAGGTCGCCCAAAACAAGCGCCATGATTTGATGCGGATGAATATATCTACCGCGTTCGTCGACCGCACCGATACGGTCGGCATCGCCGTCGGTCACCAGGCCTGCGCACGCCCCGTCCTCGACAACCGCACGCTCGCAAGCGTCCACCCACGGCTCAACAGGGTCGGGGCAAATGTCCTCTTGATCGGACGACTGTCCGGCATGAATCTCGTGCACCTCGACGCCTAGCTCCCGCAGCAGGTCGGCAAGATATCCCTGGGCCGCGCCGCCCATGGGGTCAACTACCACACGCAGGTGAGCGGCTCGAATGGCCTCGGCATCGACAAACGATGCCACCGCCTGCATATAGTCAGGAATAATATCCGCGGTGCGATAGCGTTCCTCGATCCCCATCGGCTCGGGGGCCATAGTCTCTTCGAGCTCTTCGATGACATCCTGATTGGCCGTCGAGCCATCTCCCATGCGCAGCTTAAGGCACAGATACCCCTGCGGATGATGGGATCCCGTCACCATGAGCGCACCGCAGGCCTCGCCGTCATACGCCGCCGCCCACGTAAGGGCGGGGGTCGGAACAGGCCGAGATGCGAGCACTGCGTCCAATCCGTGAGCGGCAAGCACGCCTGCCGCAAGCTCAGCGAACTCGCGCGCTAAGGGCCGAGTGTCGAACCCTATATATACCGTTTTGCCCGGATTGGTCTTTTGCCACAACTCGCCGACGGCATCGGCGATACGGGCAACGTTATCGGCAGTGAAGTCCTCATCGACGCGAGCGCGCCAACCGTCAGTTCCAAAATGAATTATCGCGCACACGCTCAGACACCTCGCAGTGTTTGGATCATGGTACGCATGAGGTATACCCGCAGCACGCACCCGGCAACCTGCCGGTACCAGCATTCACCATTTGGGCAAATGCTGCCGAGGACATGCAGGCAATAAAAAACCGCCCCGTATGGAGCGGTTTTGCCCTTTATATATCGAGCGCCTCGGCCATCGCTGCCGTAGTGATTGCCGTGGTTCCACAGCAACTGCCCACCATTGCGGCACCGGCATGTCTCCATTCGATGCATGCGCGCGCGAAAGCTTCGGGGTTCTCGTGCCATACGGGGCCATCCTGAGTCTGGACCGGATCGCCTACGTTGGGACGCACCGTGACGGGAGTAGTCGCCGATGCAACCATCCTGGGCACCGCCGCGTTCGCGGCCGCAAGCGAACAGCAATTAACACCAACCGAGTTTGCGCCGTGTTTTTCGGCGTACAAAACGGCTGCCTCGATGTTGAGGCCATCGCCCAACAGGTCGCCTTTATCGTCAACGACAAAACTCACCAGGACAGGCATGCCGTCGGCGGCATCTCGGGCGCCGGCAAGCGTGGGCTGCAAATTACGGATAGACGTCACCGTCTCGATCAGCAGACCGTCAACACCAGCATTGAGCAAGGCGTGCGCCTGTTCGCGCGCAATGCCTCGGATTTCACGATACTCGACAGAGTCTTCGGCAAACCACTCAATACCGATCGGGCCCATCGAGCCCAGTAGCAGCTGAGGGTGCGCCTGACGCGCATCGTCGACGGCCCCGCGATTGACCTCCGCCACGGACGGCGCAATCTGATCGTGCTTGAGGGCATAGCTCGATGCCTGAAAGGTGTTGGTAATGAGCACCTGCGCGCCGGCGGCGACATACAAGCGATGAATACGAGAAACGGTCTGCGGCTCTGCCAGATTCCAAAACGCCGGTGGAATGTCGGCGGCATCGTACTCACTCAACAGAACACTGCCCATGGGGCCCTGCGCCAACAAGGTCTCGCTCGACAAGCGGCGCGTAAGTTCCTCGGCACCAAAGCGGTTGTAATAACTCGTATCCATATATATCCCGCTATTCCTCGACGCTGATTCCCTGCTTTTCGAGATAGGCGAGCCAGCGGTTCATCGTGTCCTCGGATAGCGCATGCTCCATCATGCAGGCCTCGGAATCGGCTCGCTCAAATTCGACACCGAGCTCCTGAACCAAAAACGTGCGGATGAGGCGATGACGGTACCAGATAGCCGTACCAACCTCGCGGCCGCGATCGGTCAGGACTACCTTGCCGTAGTGCGATTGCTCGACAAGTTCGGATGCTTTGAGCGCCGAAACCGCTTTATTGACCGATGCCTTGGAGACGCCAAGGCGCTGCGCGATGTCGACCGATCGCACGCCGTTGGTTTCCCCCTCTTCGCTTTCAATGCGAACCATGCACTCCAAGTAGTCTTCGTTCGCCACCGTCAGATGTAGTTCGCGCGAGCTATTTGTCGTATCCATGATCTTCCGTCCCTTCTGCATTCATTGGCTGATTCTACCCCATCCAAGCGTCGCGGTATGCCGTGGCATACCGTGCTAGAGTTCTTGTTGCACACGACGACCAAGATTGGAGCGGTCTTTATGGAAAACACCACCACGAACCCCGATGTCCTCGAGCGCTTTTTGCGCTACGTCCAGATCAACACGCAGTCCGAGGATGCAAACTGCGACCAGGTACCTTCGAGCGCCGTTCAGTTTGACCTTGCCAACGTGCTGGCTGAAGAGCTGCGCGAGCTTGGTGCGGAAGATGCCCACGTGACCGAGCATGCCTATGTCTGCGCGCATATCCCCGCAAGTGCGGGCGCTGAGGACAAGCCCGCCCTGGGCCTGATCGCCCATCTCGACACCACCGAAGTTGCACCGGGCGCCGGCGTGAAGCCGCACATCGTACACTACGAAGGCGGCGACCTGGTCTGCGGCACGGTTGACGGTAAGCCCGTTGCCATGAGTACCGTCAAGCTTCCCGCCCTGAACGACCTCGCGAGTGAGGACCTGGTCTGCAGCGATGGCACCACGCTGCTGGGCGCGGACGACAAGGCAGGCGTCGCCGAGATCATGTCGCTTGTCGCACGTATCGCTCAGGACCCTTCTCTGCCCCATCCCGCACTCGGCATTTGCTTCTGCCCTGACGAGGAGATCGGCCACGGAGCCGAGCTGTTGGATATCGATACCTTTGGCTGCAAGTACGCCTACACGGTCGACGGCGGCCCCATCGGCGAGCTGGAGTGGGAGTGCTTTAACGCCGCCGAGGCGACCGTCCGCTTTGAGGGCCAGTCCATCCACCCGGGCGACGCCAAAGGCCGTATGGTTAACGCAGGCAATCTGTTCTGCGACTTCAACGCGTTGCTCCCCTACGTGCAGCGCCCGGAGTATACGGAAGGCTACGAGGGCTTTTATCACCTTGAGGGTGTATCTGCAACCGTCGACCACGCCACGGCGCGCTACATCGTCCGCGACCATGACGCCGCCAAGTTCCAGCAGAAACTCGACCTTATTGATGCCGCCGCCTCGATGCTCAACCAGCGTCTGGGTGAGGAGCGCGTGACGGTCGAGATTAAGCAGCAATATCGAAATATGGCCGAGATCGTTTGTGACTTTCCCGAGCTTATTGATGTTGCCAAGGAAGCCTACCTTGCCTGCGGCGTTGAGCCCCAAGTGCTGCCGATTCGCGGCGGCACCGACGGCGCGCAGCTGTCGTTCCGCGGTCTGCCCTGCCCCAACCTTTCCACCGGCGGCTATTGCTACCACGGCGTCAACGAATTCGTCCCGGTCAGTGCGCTCGTCAAGATGACCGACGTGCTCCAGGAGCTCGTCTCCCGCTTTGCATAAGCCTGGCTGCACAAGTCCAAAAGACGAATCGCCCCGTCCTCAACCGAGAACGGGGCGATTTTTTGCTGCAATGAGAACAGGTTGACGCACGCCAGCCTCTTAACGCAAGGAGTGTCCCAAACTGCCGGCACAAAAGGAACGTCCCCAAGTGCCGCAAAATGACGACATCCACTCTCGCTTTGTGGGTAGTCATTGGGGAGGTTCTTGTTTGACTAGTCGTTTAAAAACGTCCCCAATGACTACCCAACGACTAGTCCGGACCAAGGCAACGCCGATGTTTTGGCAACGACAGCGAAAACCCGCCAGAGCGAGCAAGGTGCCTTGAAACGAGGCGGCATTGA
>USCJ01000130.1 GCA_900553215.1 uncultured Collinsella sp. | reverse complement strand
GGCGGCCACGCCCGCCGACTCGCTCGACCGTATCATCGGCGGCGCCACCTATCCCAGCGAGCTGATACCACACTTTCCCCCGGGAGCCGAGAGCGCGCTCATGAGCGCGCTCTCCCCCATGCCGCAGGACCGCCCCAGCAGCATCGAGACATTTTGCGACCAGCTCCTTGCCGGTCTGGGCAGCGTACGCGAGGGCCGTCGCAGCTTGGGGCAAATGGTTGGCGAGCTTTCGGATGACGAGCAGGAGCTCGACGATATCGAGCCGTCGTACTACGAGGACGACGCCATCGAGGTCGACCCCGCACTCGGCTGGGCGGGCACGCGCTGGAGCCATGCGCGCGACTACACCATGCGCGCTATCTCGGCGCTAGCGTGCGGCACCTTTAGCTTTTTGCTGATGAAAACGGCTGGGGTCGCGGCGCTTCCCGGCCTGGTCATTGCGGCTATCGCGATCGGAGCGGCGGCCGGCCTGGCCCCCCAGATTGGCTCGGCCATCTCGGCCGTGGGCTTTTTGGTGCTCATGGCAAACGCCACCATGCAGGCACAGGGCATCCTGTCGATGTTGCCCGTCGCGGTGATCTTTGCCGCCGCCATGTCCGGTTGGTGGATCGCCTGGGGTCGCACCGAGGCTGCCGCGAGCGCCGCACTCACCTGTGCACTCGCGCTTGGCTGTCTGACCGGCAATACCTTCCTGGCAGCTGGGGTCACCGCCGGCGTCGCGTCATTTTGGCTCGGCCCGGCAAGCGCCGCCGCGGCAACGGGCATGGGCGCACTTTTTGCCCGTCTGGCCACGGTCGCGCTTTCAGCCGGAGGCGTGCTGGGGCTCGGTAACGTTGCCGCAGCACTGGGAGACCCACTCCTTTGGGCTGCCTTTGTGCTGGTAGCGGCAACTGCCGCGGCGTCATCTGCGCTGCTCAATGCCCATGCCAAGCGTGCCGATCAGGGCTCAAACCTTGCCGCAATCGCCGCCATCGCTGTCACCGGCATCGGCTGCGCAGCGGCGTCCTGTCTTGCACACCATATGGAAATTGCCAGCCTTGCAGCCGCGGTCGTCGCCAAGGCGGCGGTTGCGGGAACCCTATCCTCTATAATCGTTGGGATATGCCTATATTTGCTCGGATACCAAAGAACCTATACGGAGAGTGATCTTTCGTGAACTTCCTGAACATCTTCGAGGACCACGTGGCCGGCATCTTCGGTGCCACCCGTGCCCCGTTCTCCTTTAAGAAGCTTGCCAAGCAGGCCGCTCGCGACATGGAGGATCAGACTCTGGTGATCAATGGCGTCAACACGGCGCCGGCACTCTATACCATCCTGATCGCCGCCGACGACGACCCCATGCTCGCCCCGTTCTACCCCGAGCTTTCGCGCGAGGTCCGCGAGTTCGTGAAGGCGCAGGCCGAAAAGCGCCGTTATGTCTTTGTCGGCGAGCCCCTCGTGCGCTTTATGATCGATCCGCAGCTGCGTGCCGGCAAGTTCTCGGTCTTTGCCGAGAACGTCGATGCCCCCACGCTCGGCCGCCTGTACGAAGAAGAGCGCGCCTATCAAAACGGTCTGGGCCAAAACAACTCCGCCGCAAGCCGTGCCGCCAGCGCCCCGCGCGCCGGCCAGCAGCAGTTTGCTGCCCCGCAGCAGCCGACGCCTCGCGCCGCCGCTCCCGACCCGCTTGCCGTAGCAGATCCCTTCGCGCCTAGCGTCCCCGACCCCGCCGCTCCTATCCCGGTGCCGCAGACCGTCTCGCGCTTGCCGGCATGGGCGGAGCCGCCGCGACCGGTGCCGCCGTGGGCCTAGGCGCCGCAGCCGGCATCGCCTCCAACATGGCGAGCACTCGCGCCCCGCAGCGCCCGCTCGCCCAGCTCGTCGACGTCGTGAGCGGCGAGAGCCATAGCATCACCTCCGCACAGGTGACTATCGGTCGCGAGCGCTCAGTTTCCGATATTGCCCTGCGCGACCCCAACGTGTCGCGCCGCCACGCCCAGCTCACCTTTACGGGCTCGGATTGGTCGATCGAGGACCTCAATTCCACCAACGGCACGCTCGTCAACAACCGCCGCATTACGCGCTGCCCGCTGCGCAACGGCGATCTGCTAACGTTTGGCCTGAGCACCTTTGAATTTAGGGGATAGTCGCTTATGAACATCGATATCGTCCTTTTTGCAGGCCGCATCGTCCTGGTCGCCCTGCTCTATATCTTCCTATTCGCCGTCATGAAGACCGGCGTGGGACTTGTGCGCGGACAGCGCCGCGACTCGGCTATCTGGACGATCGATGTGGACAAGGGCCCGCGCGGCATCCGTGGCATCCACGTAGACATGCTCGGCCCCGTCATCGTCGGTCGCTCGCCATCTTCGGACATCTGCATCAACGAACCGTTCGTCTCGGCCTCGCATGCGCGCTTTTCGCTGCAGGGCCCGGCGCTCATCATCGAGGACCTCAACTCGCTTAACGGCACGCTCGTCAACGGCCGCCAGCTTGTGGAGCCTGCAACGCTGCGCGAGGGCGACGAAGTCCAGATTGGCGATGTGGTCATGAAGGTGAACCGTCGATGATCGACGAGGAGAACAAGTCCACAACTATGACCGAGGCACCGGCTGCCGCCACAGCTGCGCCGGCCCACGCCGCTCCGGCGGGCTCCGCACCCGTGGAACCCGAGGACACCGTGTTCTCCCTGCCTCTTTCGCATGTAACGCATGATATTTCGGATCTCGCCGATAACGAGGACGAAGAGAATGCCGTAGCGGCGCCCATCGGCGCACATGCTGCGGATCAGCCCACAGCGCCAGAAGCAACCCCGACGCCAGCTCACTTTGCAGAGCCCGTCGCCGCGGCAATCAACGAGAGCGCTGCGGTGTTTGCGGCACCCGAGCCCGCCGCGCCGGCGTTTCCCATAGCCCCGTCATCCGAGGTTGCGCCCGCGTCTACGCCGGCGCCCGAGGCAGGGCCATCCCCCGAGGACGGCCCTGCGCCCAAGACCCCGCAGCCTGCGCCCGCAAGCGAGTCCGATGCCGTGGCCGAGCCCGCCGCCCAGTCGCAAAGCACGCCCGTGCCGTCGCACTTTGCGACACCCGAGCCTATAGACGTCAGCCCGCAAGACGACGAGTCGACCGCCCGCGTGTCCGAGAAGCCCGACTCCTCGGACACCGGCGATTCCGAATCAAACGCCGAGACCGACACCGTCTCTCCCGGTGACACAGCCGAGATCGACGTAGCCGCCGTTGAAGCCAAGCTCAAAGACCCCGGCTCGACCATGAGCTTTGAGCCCTTGGCCGAGGAGCGCATCGAGACCGACTCGACCTATGATGCCGGCACCACCACGCAACTCATGTGGGGTGCCCGCTCCGACGTTGGCTGTGTGCGCCCGCACAATGAGGATTCCTACCTGGTGCAGTCGCCGCTCTTTTGCGTATGCGACGGCATGGGCGGTCACGCCGCCGGCGAGGTAGCCTCTTCCATCGCCGTCGAGACTATTGCCAAGACGGCCCCGCAGTCCGCCGACGCAGCACGCCTGGCCGCAGCCGTCGAGGCAGCCAACGCCGCCGTAATCGAGGCGGCCCTGAACGGCCTAGGCAAGCCCGGCATGGGCTGCACAGCCACTTGCGCCTATATCGAAAACGACACGCTCGCCATCGCCCACGTGGGTGACTCTCGCGCCTACCTGCTCCACGAGGGCACGCTCATCCGCGTGACCCGCGATCACTCCTACGTGGAGGAGCTCGTGGACGCCGGCGAGATCACGGCAGACGAGGCTCGCGTCCACCCCAACCGTTCGGTCATCACCCGTGCGCTGGGCTCAGACCCCGCCATGTATGCCGACCACTTCACTCTGCATATCGAGGAAGGCGACCGCCTGATCCTGTGCTCTGACGGCCTTTCGAGCATGATTCCCGATAGCGATATCGAGAACATCGCCACGCAGTCCTCAACCGCGCAAATCTGCGTCGACAACCTAGTGGACGCGGCGCTTGCCGCCGGCGGCCACGACAACGTGACCGTAGTAGTCGTTGACCTGGTTGACGATGGCGTTATGCGCGAGGCGCAACGCGTGCGTCGCCGCAACGTCACCATCGGCGTCGTCTTAGGTCTCGTCTTGGTGCTGGCGGCTGCCATCTGGGCCTACACGGGTGTCACCGGCTCGTACTACCTGGGTACCTACCAGGGCAATGTCGCCGTCTGGCGCGGCCTGCCCGGCAAGCCACTCGGACTCAAGCTCCACTGGCTCGAAAGCGAAACCAGTATCAAGCTGTCCGACCTGCCCGAAGACACGCAAAACCGCCTCAAGGCGGGCATTCCGCAAACAAGTGTCGACGATGCGCAGGACACGATATCCAAGTACCGCCACCAGATCGACGAGGAGCAGACCCGCCAGGTGATCGACGCGCAAACGATTCGCGACAACACCGACCAGGGATCGACCTCCGAATCAGATTCCGAGAAAACCGCCGAACAGTCCGCCGAGGCCGAAGCCTCCGATAAGAATTAGAAAGGGAGTGCCGCTTATGAGTCGCCGCAACACCGAACTGCTCTTGCTCATCGCCTCGGCGTTCCCCGTCATCCTGCTGTATGCGATGTACGTCCTCACCGCGGGCGCTGCCATCTCCTTTGAGACGCTCGCCGTACCGATCGGCCTCTTCGCCGCCTTCGCCGCAGCACATATCGCCGTGCGCATCTTGGCGCCTGGCGCCGACCCCGCCATCCTGCCCATCGTATTTATACTTTCGGGCATC
>USCJ01000129.1 GCA_900553215.1 uncultured Collinsella sp. | reverse complement strand
CCAGCCCCACCTGGCGCCCGTAGCGCTCACAGATGGCATGGATGCCCTGGCGCGACAGACGGCGGCCGTTCTTATTTAAAAAGACCGCCGAGGTCTCGGTTCCGCGGGCATGGGCCGCCAAGCGAGAACGCCCCTCAGTTACATAGAGCGTCAAAGCTCGCGCCGCACTTCCCACCAACGGGGACAGGCGTTCCTTTGAGCCCTTACCGCGAACGAGCACAAAGCCATCGTCGATATGGATATCGCCCACATCGAGCCCCACCAACTCGCTCACACGCAAGCCGCATCCGTAGAGCACTTCCAAGATGGCATGGTCGCGCAGGCCCATCTCGCCCTCGGGGAAGTCTTGATCGAGTAGCGCCGAGACATCCTCCACCGATAGATACTCCGGCAAACGCTCAGCCTTTTTAGGCAGGCGCAACGCCGCCGTTGGATTTTGGGCCACGGCCCCATCGCGCACCAAAAAGGCATGCAGGCCCTTCACTGCCGCAAGCGCACGCTCCACCGAGGCATCGGAATAGCCGCCGTCACGGCGATCGGCGACAAAGCCTTCCACGACCTGACGAGTCACCTCTTCAAAAGACACAATACCCGCCCGCTCCAAATAGGCGCAGTACGTCGTCAGGTCACGACGATAGGCCGCAACCGTATTGCGCGCCAAACCCCGCTCGACCGCGAGATGATCGAGATACTCCCCCGCCGCCACGGCGAGCGACGAGGGAGTAGCTTCGGTATGTTCTTTGTTCGCCGGCACCCTTAGTCCGTAGCGAGGTTCATGGGCGTCACCTGCAGGCGATCGACACCCTCGTGCTGACCGATCGAGGCACGCACGAACTCTCGGAACAGCGGCTGCGGGTTGGTCGGACGGCTCTTGAACTCGGGGTGAGCCTGGGTTGCCACATACCACGGATGCACGTCGCGCGGCAGCTCGACCATCTCGACCAGGCGCTCGTCGGGCGAGAGGCCAGAGATAACCAAGCCGGCGTCCTCGAGCTGGTCGCGGAAGGCGTTGTTGAACTCAAAGCGGTGACGGTGACGCTCGTAGACGAGTTCCTCGCCATATGCCTCGCGAGCAAGGGTATCGGCGGCGAGCTTGCACGGATAGGCGCCCAGGCGCATGGTGCCGCCCTTCTCGGTCACATCCTCCTGCGAGCTCATCAGATCGATGACGCTAAACGGGCCGTCCGGATCGAACTCGGAGGAGCTGGCGCCGGCAAGGCCGACGACGTTGCGGGCGAACTCGCACACGGCCACCTGCATACCCAGGCAAATGCCCAGATACGGAATCTTGTGCTCACGGGCAAACTCGGCCGCGAGGATCTTGCCCTCCAGGGCGCGCTTGCCAAAGCCGCCGGGGACCAGGATGCCCGAAGCGTCGCCCAGAACTTCGGAGACATTCTGCTCGTCGAGGCTCTCGCCGTCGACCAGCTGGACGTCCACATGGCGATCGTAGAAGACGCCCGCATGGTGCAGGGCCTCGATAACCGACAGGTACGCATCGGGCAGCTGCGTGTACTTGCCCACGACGGCGATCTTCACCTTGTCGGCGTGATGGTTGGCGTGATTCTGTTTGCGCAGGAACTCGTTCCACTCGCTCATGTCGCGCTCACGCGGATCCAGACCCAGGCGCTCGCAAATGCGCAGGTCAAAGTCCTGCTCGGCAAGCAGCTGCGGAACATCGTAAATGCTCGCGCAGTCCTCGTTGGTAAAGACACAATCGGTGTCGACGTCGCAGAAGCTTGCGATCTTACCGCGGATATCGTCATCGATATGGTGGTCGGAGCGCAGCACGATGATATCGGGCTGGATGCCAAAGCTGCGGAGCTCTTTGACGGAATGCTGCGTGGGCTTGGTCTTGACCTCGTGGGCGGCGGCGATATAGGGAACGAGCGACACGTGGATGTAGCAAACGTTCTCGGGGCCAGCCTCCTTGCGGTACTGACGGATGGCCTCGACAAACGGTTGGGATTCGATGTCGCCGATCGTGCCGCCCAGCTCGGTGATGACTACATCGGAGCCGGTCTGCTCCTCGATGCGGCGGAACTTGTCCTTAATGGCATTGGTGACGTGAGGAATCACCTGCACGGTACCGCCCAAAAAGTCGCCGCGACGCTCGCGGGCGATTAGGCTTTTGTAGATGGCGCCAGTCGTAAAGTTGGAATCGCGGGTCAGGTTCTCATCAATAAAGCGCTCGTAATGACCCAGGTCCAGGTCGGACTCGTAACCGTCCTCGGTAACGAAGACCTCACCATGCTGGAAGGGGCTCATGGTACCGGGGTCGACGTTCAGATACGGGTCGGCCTTCTGCATCGTTACTTTGTAGCCACGCGACTTGAGCAGACGGCCCAGCGAGGCCGCGGTGATACCCTTGCCCAGGGACGAAACCACGCCACCGGTTACGAACACATGCTTGGTCATATTGAGTTACCTGCGCTTCCCGTAGAAGTTGTTTATCCACATCTTACGGGTCTTCATTGTAATACTCGCGCCGCGGACCGTTCGCAATTTTTCTCGCGTGCGATTGCATTTCTCAATCTTGAAACAAAACGCTGCCCAGTTTCCCAAGCGGCGTCGCTATGGCAAGGGTTACATGCTGCTATCGATCAGCAACCTCGTCCTCAAGCATTTCTTGAACGAGCATGCCGGTACGGACGCCCTCAAGATACCACTCGCCACGTTCGGTGAGGCAAATGCCATTTGCAAGCTGACCGCCGTCGTCGCTATAACGCGAGACGACATCAATCATGCCTTCGGAATCCAAGCGATCGATTGCGGCGCGGGCACGATACGGCGAAACCCCCACGCGCTCGGCAAGCGTTTTGCGCGAGAAACCATACGGCCCGCCATTGTCTTCGGTTTGCTGGTCGATCTCCATCAACACCAGCACCTCGACACGCTTCATATCGTTGACACTCGCACGACCCTTGCCCGCCATAGCAGCCTCCTCAAACCGAGCACGAGCATCTAACGCGCCGTGCGCGACCGACACACCTCACGATGGCAGGTAATATCCATCATGCGGCATCCCGCTAAGGATGAAACAGTTATGGTTATTGTATACCGCCCAAATTGTTTCTAGGCAGGTAAACGGCTATTTTTCGCCGAAATAGGCGCTTTATTGATCAAAAAGCCGTACCGGGCGCTAACCCGATACGGCCAAAATGCAATGCAATTACCGCGGTGCTTCAAACTTAGCGATGGAAGAAACCGCGGCGCTCAAACTTGGGCTCGCAGCACACGTTGATACCCAGTTTGCGCAGTACCGTCTCGTCCGTCGGCGAGATGATCACGCTAAAGAATGCATCGCAACCGCGCAACTGCTCCAGGCCCGAAAGGACGCGAGCGGCCGTCTCACTCGTGGCCGAGGTGATCGACAGCGCCATAAGCGTCTCGTCGGTGTGGAGGCGCGGGTTTTTACTTCCCAGGAAATGCGTCTTGAGCTTGCTGATGGGCTCGATCGCCTCATCGCTAATGACCTCGAGCTCAAGGTCGACGCCCGAAACATGCTTGAGGGCGTTCATAATGAGCGAACTTGCGGCGCCCAGGCGCGTGGAGGTCTTACCGGTCACCACGGAGCCATCGGGCATGACCATGGCACCCACGGGACCACCCGTCAGCTGCTCCCTGGTGAGGGCCGCCGAGCGCGCCGCTGAGTAGTTCTTATCGATGCCGGCTTTCTTCATAATAATCTTGAGACGGTCGACTTGCTCATCGCCCACGCCGGTACGGCGCACATTTTCGACCGCGGTAAAGTAGCGGCGGACGATCTCCATCTTGGAAGCGTCGCGGCAGGCATCGTCATCGGTGATGGCAAAGCCGACCATATTGACGCCCATGTCCGTAGGGCTCTGGTAGGGGCTCTTGCCCAGGATCTTTTCCATCAGGGCACGGACTACCGGGAAGGCCTCGACGTCGCGGTTGTAGTTGACCGTGGTCTTGTTGTAGGCCTCAAGGTGGAACGAATCGATGATATTGGCGTCGTCGAGGTCAGCCGTGGCGGCCTCGTAGGCAATATTGACCGGATGCGTCAGAGGAAGATTCCAGACCGGGAAGGTCTCAAACTTGGCATAGCCGGCGGCGGTACCGTGCTTATGCTCGTGATACAGCTGCGAGAGGCAAGTGGCGAGCTTGCCCGAGCCAGGGCCGGGCGCCGTCACGACAACGAGTGGACGCGTGGTCTCGACAAACTCGTTCTTGCCGTAGCCATCGTCGGACACGATCAGATCGACATCGTGCGGATACCCCTCGATGGGATAGTGCAGCTTGGCGGGAATACCGAGCGCGTTCAGGCGGTTGCGGAACACATCGGCAGCAGGCTGGCCGGCGTACTGGGTGATGACCACAGCCGCGACGGCAAAGCCGTTGCCGCGGAACAGGTCAACCAGGCGCAGCACATCCTCGTCATAGGTAATGCCAAGGTCACCACGAGCCTTGTTTTTCTCGATGTGGTTCGCGTTGATCGCGATGATAACCTCAACATCGTCGGCGATGCTCTTGAGCATGCGAAACTTGCTGTCCGGCTCAAAGCCCGGCAGCACGCGGCTCGCGTGATAGTCGTCAAACAACTTGCCGCCAAACTCCAAATACAGCTTGCCGCCAAACTGCGAGATGCGCTCTTTAATATGAGCGGCCTGCAGCTCGATATATTTCGCGTTGTCGAAACCCTGACGCATGTATGGCTCCCGTCCCGTTTCCATTTAATGTCTTAGGCGATTATAACGGAGCCTGCCCTCCCCGATGCCCAGGCCATCAACAGGCACCAACCAAACACGCCCACCGCAAC